>NZ_DJDN01000078.1:93536-197048 GCF_002431095.1 Pantoea sp. UBA5923
ACAACATATGCACTTCGTCGATCAGATAGACCTTAAAGCGGCCCCGCGCGGGCGCATACTGCACGTTGTCCAGCAGATCGCGCGTATCTTCGACTTTCGTGCGCGACGCAGCGTCGATCTCAATCAGATCGACGAAGCGGCCCTGTTCAATCTCGCGACAGTTGTCGCACTGGCCGCATGGCGTGGCGGTGATGCCGGTTTCGCAGTTAAGTCCCTTCGCCAGCAGGCGCGCAATGGTGGTTTTACCTACGCCGCGCGTGCCGGAAAAGAGATAAGCATGATGGAGACGTCCCAGTGACAGTCCATTCGCCAGCGCGGTCAGGACATGTTCCTGACCGACAACGTCAGCAAATGCCTGGGGACGCCATTTTCGCGCAAGTACCTGATAGCTCATGTGGATTCGATCACTGGATGTGGTTGGAAAGATGAGCGCAGACGCGCTGCAACCCCTGTATATCGTTGCAGTAGTTTAACAGCGACGGCGGGCATTGCCTATCACTTGCTGGCCTCGCACACGGCGAGGCCATCGTCACTTAGTGACCCGGGAAGTTGACCAGGCTGTAGCAGTTGATGCCCAGCGCTTTCAGGCGGGATTCGCCGGTCAGATCGAAGAGGTTGATCACAAAGGCTGCGTCTTTAACTTCACCGCCCGCGCGGCGGATCAGCTTGACCGTGGCTTCGATAGTGCCGCCAGTCGCCAGCAGATCGTCCACCACCAGCACCACGTCGCCAGGCTTAATGGCGTCTTTGTGCAGTTCGAGGGCATCGGTGCCATATTCCAGCTCATAGGATTCGCTGAACGTTTCGCGCGGCAGTTTGCCAGGCTTACGCACCGGCACGAAGCCGACGCCTAACGCCAGGGCGACAGGTGCGCCAAACAAGAAGCCGCGCGCTTCGGTTCCGACGACTTTAGTAATGCCCTGATCGCGGTAGCGCTCAACAAACAGCGCAATAGTCGCGGCGTAGGCTTTAGGATCTTCCAGCAGGCTGGTGACGTCGCGGAAAAGGATCCCCGGTTTCGGGTAATCCGGAATGCTTTTGATGCTCTCTTTAATGAATTCAAGCTGCTGCGCAGTTGCGGTCATAATGTTACGCCTGGTAAAAACTTTATATCGCGCAGCTTCCATAGCGTCAGATTCCAAAATGAATCAGACGCAGAGAGTAAAAAAAGGGAAGCCACGCACGAAGATGCCCAAATCTAAGCAAATGGTCGGCTAAATGCAACCTTATCGCGGTGGCGCGCGATCGTCGGGCGATTCCGCCGTCACAGGAATACGCCACATCATCAGCAGCAAAATGCAGAGCATTACGCCAAGAAAAACGCGCACCCACAGAATTTTCACTATCCAGAGCGACACGCCGAAGGTCACCAGCATTAGTGCAACGGCGCGCCCTTTCGCGCCCGGCGGCATAGCGCGGTGCTGCTGCCAGTGGCGCAGATAGCGGCCGAACGGCGAACGCCACAGCAGCCAGTGATGAAAACGCGGCGAGGAGCGAGCGAAACACCAGGCGGCCAGCAGCACAAATGGCGTGGTCGGTAATAATGGTAATACAATGCCCAGCGCGCCGAGTATGATGGCCAGCCAGCCGAGAGTCAGAAGTAAAATACGTTGCATAGCGTTGCCTGGATCCTTTGCCTCCGCGCTACGTTAGCACAGATAAGGAAAAGATGATGACGGACGCCACCACACAACAGCGTCTCACCGCCTGCCTGGCGGCGCTTAAGGCGCAGATCGCCCGTCACCCCGACGGACGCTGCCGCACGCCGCGCTTCGACAGACAGCTGTTTATCACCACCGGCACGCGGCTGGCCGATTATCTGCAGGAGATCGAACGTAATCTGCAGCTGCTCTGCGCCTCTGCGAATGCGCAAGAGCGCGCCTGGCTGGCGGAAAAGCTGGTGAATCAAATCGCCGCCCTGCAGCGCGAAGCCAGCACGCAGCAGCTGCGCCCGCGCCGTGAAAGGCCCGTCGCGTCGCTGCGCCAGCAGAAGCTGGAAGAGTACCGCGAATATGAAAGGCGACTACAGGCGATGATCGACCAGCGCGAACAGCGACTGGCGCTGGCGGAGAGCCTGGCGACGCAGCAGCAGCTCAAACAGGATCTTGAGGTGCTGGAAGGCCGCATGGCGCGCTGTCGTCAGGCGATTCATGCGGTGAGCTGGGCGCTTTCGCTGCGCGGCGACGCCATCTGACGCCTATACTTAGCGCCACCTGTTCAGGAGCCTGAAATGGGAATCGTAGCCTGGATTATCACTGGCGTGGTCGCGGGCTGGCTAAAGCGGCGGTTTTTCCCCGGTCGGCCCGGCGGTCTCGCCGCCACGCTGGTGCTGGCGGTTATCGGCGCGCTAGTCGGCGGCTATATCGCCAGCTACTTTGGTCTTGGCTCGCTGGCGACGCTTCACCCTGCCGCGCTCGGTATCGCGCTGGCCGGCGCGTTAGCGATGATGCTGGTCGCAGCGAAATTGCGCATATGAGGAGCCACAATGTCACTGGAAAACGCCCCTGACGAAATAAAACTGGCGGTAGATTTGATTCAGCTGCTGGAAGAGAACCAGCTGCCAGCCGACACCGTGCTGGCGGCGCTGGCGATTGTACAGCGCGACTTTGAGAAGAAGCGCGCCGCAGAGCAGCAGGCCTAATGCGAAGCCGTTAACGTTGGGCTCAGGCGCAGCATATCGATAAACGACTCGACAATTTGCGGCGCGGTCGCAGCCAGGTCGAAACTCTCTGGCGTAAACAGCCAGCTCTCCATCATGCCGTTGACGTAGCCCCGCAGCAGCAGCGCCGCCTGGCGGGTATTGAGTGTGACGGGTAGTTGTCCTGCCTCAATACACTCTTTCAAAACGTCTTCTATTTTGTCATAACATTCCGACAGCAAACTTTGCTGCATGATTTGCAGCGCAGCCATTTCGCCGACGAATTCGCACTTATGGAAAATGATCTCCATCAGCGCGCGGCGTTGCGGATCCTTTGCTGTCGCTTCAAAGATATAGATCAGCATTGCGCGTAAGACGGAAAGTGGATCGCCGGGGTATTTTGTCTGATACTCAAGTTCCACATCATCAAGCCCAGCGTCGGTGCGCAGCCAGATCTCGTGTAACACATCGGCTTTATTTTTAAAGTGCCAGTAGATCGCGCCCCGCGTCACGCCAGCCGCTGCCGCAATATCCGCAAGAGAAGTGGCGGAAACGCCCTGGCAGGAGAAGAGTGCAAGGGCGGCATCAAGAATTTGGTGACGCGTTTCAAGCGCTTGGGCTTTGGTTTTTCGTGCCATAGGGAGCTTTTTTTACAAACTGGCAAGTTTACATACATTTGTGAATGTATGTACCATAGCACGACCCGGGTTTTAGCGCAGCAATGGGTTTATCGGTTTGTGATCCATTGATCAATTGATATCGGACACTAGAGGTTTATTTATGAATAAAAACAGAGGATTAGCGCCTCTGGCGGCCGTCCTGATGCTTTCAGGCAGCTTTGTGTTAACAGGATGTGATGATAATAAATCCCAGCAAGCCGCCCAGCAACATCCGCCGGAAGTGGGCGTTGTCACCCTTAAAAGCGAACCCCTGAAGATCACCACCGAGCTGCCGGGTCGTACCTCCGCCTATCGCGTGGCTGAAGTGCGCCCTCAGGTTTCCGGTATCATTCTGAAACGTAACTTTGTGGAAGGCAGCGACATCAAAGCGGGCGAATCGCTTTATCAGATCGATCCTGCAACCTATCAGGCGAGCTACGACAGCGCAAAAGGCGATCTGGCGCAGGCTGAAGCCAACGCGCGCATCGCGCAGTTAACGGTTAACCGTTACAAGCCGCTGCTCGGTACCAAATATATCAGCCAGCAGGATTACGATAACGCCGTTGCTACCGCCGCGCAGAACGCCGCCGCAGTGCAGGTCGCCAAGGCGAATGTCGAAACCGCCCGCATTAACCTTGCCTACACTAAAGTAACCTCGCCTATTAGCGGCCGTATCGGCAAATCGTCCGTGACCGAAGGCGCGCTGGTGCAGAGTGCGCAGACCACCGCGCTGGCCACTGTGCAGCAGCTCGACCCGATGTATGTCGATGTAACCCAGTCCAGCGACGAGTTTATGCGTCTGCGTGCAGAACTGGAGTCTGGCCAGCTGAAGCAGGTCGACGGCAAGGCCAGCGTAACCCTGCTGATGCAGGACGGCAGCGAATCGCCGCAGAAAGGCACGCTGGAGTTCTCTGACGTAACGGTTGACGAGACCACCGGTTCTATCACTCTGCGCGCCATCGTGCCGAACCCGGATCACCGTCTGCTGCCGGGCATGTTCGTCCGCGCGCGTCTGGAAGAAGGTACCAACCCGAATGCGCTGCTGGTTCCACAGCAGGCTGTAGCGCGCACCCCGACCGGTCAGGCGACCGTGATGGTGGTTGGCGCGGACAACAAGGTTGAGGTACGCAATGTCAACGCCGCGCAGGCGATCGGTGACAAATGGCTGGTGACCTCTGGCTTGAAAGAGGGTGAACGCGTCATCAGCGTCGGCACTCAGCGCGCGAAGCCAGGCGCCCAGGTGACGCCGCAGGAAGTCTCTGCCGAGCAAAAATCTGACGCGAATGCGCAATCTCAGACCCAGTCTGAAAAATCTTCGTCTTAACAGGAGCCGTTGATACATGGCTAAGTTCTTTATCGATCGCCCCATCTTTGCGTGGGTAATCGCCATCATCGTGATGCTGGCGGGTGCGCTATCGATTCTCAAACTGCCGATCGAGCAATATCCCAACGTTGCTCCGCCGGCCGTACAGATTCGTGCCGCTTATCCAGGCGCGGATGCGAAAACGCTTCAGGATTCCGTGACGCAGGTTATCGAACAGAATATGAACGGTATTGATGGGCTGATGTACTTCTCATCAAACAGTGATTCTTCCGGTAACCTGCAGCTGACCCTGAGCTTCGAATCCGGCACCGATCCCGATATCGCGCAGGTCCAGGTGCAGAACAAACTGCAGCTGGCGATGCCGCTGCTGCCGCAGGAAGTGCAGCAGCAGGGTATTCAGGTGCAGAAATCCTCCAGCAGCTTCCTGATGGTGGCGGGTTTCGTCAGCGATAACGGCTCCATGACGCAGAACGATATCGCAGACTTCGTCGCATCGAATATCAAGGACCCCATTAGCCGTACCTCCGGCGTGGGCGATACCCAGATCTTCGGTGCGCAGTATGCGATGCGTATCTGGATGGACCCGGCCAAGCTGAATAACTACCAGCTGACGCCAGTTGACGTCATTAGCGCCATCAACACGCAGAACGCCCAGGTAGCGGCGGGTCAGCTGGGCGGCGCGCCTGCCGCGCCAAATCAGCAGCTTAACGCCTCGATCATTGCGCAGACGCGTCTTACCTCTACCGACGAATTCGGCAAAATTCTGCTGAAGGTTAATACCGACGGTTCGCAGGTGCGCCTGCGCGACGTGGCGAAAATCGAGCTGGGCGGCGAGAACTACGAGGTCGTTGCGCGCTTTAACGGCAAACCGGCATCCGGTATCGGTATCAAACTGGCGACCGGCGCCAACGCGCTGGATACCGCTAACGCGGTGAAGGCGGAGCTGGGCAAGCTGCAGTCCACCTTCCCGGCCGGCCTGAAAGTCGTTTACCCTTATGACACCACGCCGTTCGTTAAAATCTCGATCTTCGAAGTCGTTAAGACCCTGTTTGAAGCGATCGTGCTGGTATTCCTGGTCATGTATCTCTTCCTGCAGAACTTCCGCGCGACGCTGATTCCAACTATCGCGGTGCCGGTGGTGCTGCTCGGCACCTTTGCCATCATCAATGCCTTCGGCTACTCGATAAACACGCTGACGATGTTCGGTATGGTGCTCGCCATCGGCCTGCTGGTGGATGACGCCATCGTGGTGGTAGAGAACGTCGAGCGCGTAATGGGCGAAGAGGGTCTGCCGCCGAAAGAGGCGACGCGCCGCTCGATGGAGCAGATTCAGGGCGCGCTGGTCGGTATCGCGCTGGTGCTGTCAGCGGTATTTATCCCGATGGCCTTCTTCGGCGGGTCAACCGGCGTTATCTATCGTCAGTTCTCCATCACCATCGTCTCCGCTATGGCGCTTTCGGTGCTGGTGGCGTTGATCCTGACGCCCGCGCTCTGCGCCACCCTGCTGAAGCCGATCCAGAAAGGCGAGCATGGCAAAACCAAAGGTTTCTTCGGCTGGTTTAACCGCCTGTTCGACAAGAGCACCAACCATTACGTCGACAGCGTAGGTCATATCGTGCGCAGCACCGGCCGTTATCTGGTGATCTATCTGGTGATCGTTGTGGGTATGGCCTATCTGTTCCTGCGCCTCCCCTCTTCGTTCCTGCCGGAAGAAGATCAGGGTCTGCTGCTTGCTCAGGCGCAGCTGCCTGCGGGCGCGACGCAAGAGCGTACGCAGAAGGTGCTGGATCAGGTGACGGATTACTTCCTGAATAAAGAGAAGGACAGCGTGCAGTCGGTGTTTACCGTTAACGGCTTCGGCTTCTCCGGCCGCGGTCAGAACACCGGTATCGCCTTCGTCAGTCTGAAACCCTGGGATGAACGCAGCAGCAGCAATCTGAAGGTACCGGCTATCGCCGGCCGCGCCATGGCGGCGCTGGGCCAGATTAAAGATGCAATGGTGTTCCCATTCAACCTGCCGGCGATTATCGAACTGGGTAACGCCACCGGCTTCGACTTTGAACTGATCGACCAGAATAACCTCGGCCATGAAAAACTGACCGAAGCGCGTAATCAGCTGCTGGGTATGGTGGCGCAGCACGCCGATACGCTGGTAGGCGTGCGTCCTAACGGTCTGGAAGATACGCCGCAGTACAAGCTGACTGTCGATCAGGAAAAAGCGCAGGCGCTGGGCGTGTCGCTCTCTGATATCAATACTACGCTGGGTGCGGCCTGGGGCGGCTCTTACGTTAATGACTTTATCGATCGCGGTCGCGTGAAGAAGGTCTACGTAATGGGTCAGGCCAAAGACCGTATGCTGCCTGACGACATCAGCAAGTGGTACGTGCGCAACAGCAGCGGCAATATGGTTCCCTTCTCCGCCTTCTCGTCGGCGAAGTGGCAGTATGGTTCGCCGCGTCTGGAA
This sequence comes from Pantoea sp. UBA5923, assembly GCF_002431095.1. Lineage (NCBI taxonomy): Bacteria > Pseudomonadati > Pseudomonadota > Gammaproteobacteria > Enterobacterales > Erwiniaceae > Pantoea > Pantoea sp. UBA5923. The sequence goes on from NZ_DJDN01000078.1 coordinate 100,622, forward strand.
CGCTATAACGGTCTGCCGTCAATGGAGATTCTGGGCCAGGCTGCGCCAGGTAAAAGCTCCGGCGACGCCATGAACCTGATGGAACAGCTGGCGGCGAAACTGCCTGCGGGCATCGGGTATGACTGGACCGGCATGTCCTATCAGGAACGACTCTCCGGCAACCAGGCTCCTGCGCTCTATGCCATCTCGCTGATTGTGGTCTTCCTCTGTCTGGCAGCGCTTTATGAGAGCTGGTCAATTCCGTTCTCGGTAATGCTGGTGGTGCCGCTCGGTGTTATCGGCGCGCTGATCTTTACCACGCTGCGCGGACTGAGCAACGACGTTTACTTTGTGGTGGGTCTGCTGACCACCGTCGGCCTGTCGGCGAAGAACGCCATTCTGATTGTCGAATTCGCCAAGGATTTGATGGAGAAAGAGGGCAAAGGTCTGGTAGAAGCGACGCTGGAGGCGTGCCGTATGCGTCTGCGTCCTATCCTGATGACCTCGCTGGCCTTTATTCTCGGCGTGTTGCCGCTGGCGATCAGCACCGGCGCGGGTTCCGGCGCGCAGAACGCCGTCGGTACCGGCGTAATGGGCGGTATGGTCACGGCGACCGCGCTGGCGATCTTCTTCGTTCCGGTGTTCTTCGTGGTGGTACGTCGCCGCTTCAGCAAGAACAAATCGGAGCTGGAAAAAGGTCACCCGACCGAACAAAGCCATCAGCACTAATCTTTTGCTGACTCACAAAAGGCCGCGCAAGCGGCCTTTTTTATTGGCTGCCTGCCCGCTTTCCTTTCACTCTTCCCGTTCAGGCATTAATCAGAGTTGCATTCAGGATGGATGAGCGCCATAATAATGTTACTTTATAACATAACATTTGGAGGCGTTATGAAACCGAATATCCATCCTGCTTACCGCCCGGTCGTGTTCCATGACACTACCGTCGATCAATATTTCAAAATCGGCTCCACCATTAAAACGGAGCGCACCATCGAGTTTGAAGGCGAAACCCTGCCCTATGTGACGCTGGATGTCTCTTCCGCTTCCCATGTCTATTACACCGGCAAGCAGAAAGACTTTGCCAAAGAAGGCAGCGCCGCGCGTTTCAATCAGCGCTTCGGTCGCTTTCTTAAGAAATAGGAGCATTACAGATGCAGGTACTAAGTTCGCTGGCGTCGGCAAAGAAGCGCCACAAGGATTGCAAGATCGTGCGGCGTCATGGACGTGTGTTTGTGATTTGCAAATCGAACCCGCGCTTTAAAGCGGTACAGGGAAGAAAGAAAAAACGTTAGGATGTGTCGTGATAGCTGGCCGGGGAACTCCCCGGCCTTTTTTATTTCATGCTGCGGATCATGGCATCTACGTTATGCCGGAACGCCGCGACATAGGTCGGCGCCGGGCCGGAGGACTGCGAAAGCGCTTCCGGATAGAGTTCGCCACCCGGCTGCGCGCCCGTTGCGCTGGCAATCTGCTTCACCAGGCGCGGGTCGGTCTGATTCTCAATAAAGTAGCTGTGGATATGCTCGGCCTGTAGCTGCTTTATCAGGCCCCCCACCTCGCTGGCGCTGGCCTCCGCTTCGGTAGAAAAGCCCACCGGCGCAAGAAAGGTTACGCCGTAGCGCTGGCCGAAGTAGCCAAAGGCATCGTGGCTGGTCAGCACCTTGCGCTTCGCCGCCGGTACCGTCGCGAAGGATGTTTTCGCCCAGCTGTCCAGCGCCTGCAGCTTCTGAATATAGTTTTCGCCGCTGCGTCGAATAGCATCAGCATCTTGCGGGTCAGCTTTAATCAAGGCGTTCATTACGTTGGTGGCGTAGATAACGCCGTTATACATGCTGTTCCATGCATGCGGGTCGGTAACGGTTTTGCCCTCTTCCTCCATGCTGCGCGTTGAAACGCCGCGCGAGGCGACCACCGGTTCGCCTTTATAGCCAGAGGCGCTGACCAGACGATCCATCCAGCCTTCAAGGCCAAGGCCGCTGACGAATACGATATCTGCTTTAGCCAGCGCCTGGCTGTCCTGCGGCGTAGGCTCAAAGGTGTGTGGATCGCCATTTGGCCCCACCAGCGATTTCACACTGACATGCTCGCCGCCGACCTGCTTCACAATGTCTGCCAGTACGGTAAAGCTCGCGACGGCATTAACGGTTTTCGCCATGGATAACGGGCTAATCAGCAGCGCGCCAATCGCCAGACTTAATGGTAACTTTTTCATAAATACCCCTGTTTAATGGCGGCGCAAAATGCCGCCGCATGGCCCTGCCAGAATGGAAAGGAAAAAGATCAGCGCGGCGCTCAGCACCACCGCCGGCCCCGCCGGCAGCGAATAGCGCCAGGAGAGAATCAGCCCGATAACGGCTGCGGCTATCGCCAGCGCCATAGCGACGGCCAGCATCCATGCCAGATGCCGGCTCCAGAACCGCGCGCTGGCAGCGGGCAGCATCATCAGCCCGACCGACATCAGCGTGCCGAGTACCTGAAAGCCCGCCACCAGATTCAGCACCACCAGCATCAGAAAAAGCCCGTGAACTAGCGGCGCACTCCATTTGCCCTGAGCGCGCAGAAAATCGGGATCGAAAGCGTCAATCACCAGCGGTCGGTAAATAACCGCAAGCATCAGCAGGGTAAAGGCGGCGATGCCCCCTACCAGCAGCAGCGCCGGGTTATCCACCGCCAGCAGCGAACCGAACAAGACGTGCAGCAGATCGACGCTGGAGCCGCGCAGCGACACCAGCGTGACGCCAAGCGCCAGCGAGCCCAGGTAGAATCCGGCAAAGCTGGCGTCCTCTTTCAGCGGCGTAAAGCGACTGACCGCGCCAGAGAGCAGCGCGACCGCCAGACCGGCGATCAGCCCGCCTACGCCCATCGCTACCAGCGATAAACCGGAAATCAGGTAGCCGATAGCCGCACCGGGCAAAACCGCGTGAGAAAGCGCATCGCCAATCAGGCTCATGCGACGCAGCGACAAAAAGACGCCGAGCGGTGTAGCGCTGACGGCCAGCGCCACGCAGGCGATCAGCGCGCGGCGCATAAAGCCGAATTCAATAAAAGGCTGAATCAGCGTCATGACGCCAGGCTCCGTAACGCGACTGACGCCTTAGCGACCGATCGGCTTGAATCAACGTCCATTGACAGCACGTCGCTGAAATAGCGCTCGACCAGCGGACGATCGTGCAATACCACCAGCAGCGTTGTGCCCGCCTGCTGCTGCCGTTGCAGGATCGACATCAGCAGCGTCACCGTTTTGTTATCAATACCGTTAAAAGGTTCGTCCAGCAGCCACAGCGGGCTGCGCTGCATCAGCAGCCGGGCAAAGAGCACGCGCTGCAGCTGACCGCCTGACAGCGTGGCGGGCTGTGCCTCGGCAAACTCGCGCATCTGCACCGCCTCCAGCGCCTCGTCGATCTCGCGCCGCATGGCGCGATTGATGCCGCCGAACCAGCCACAGCGCGGCCAGCAGCCCATCGACACCAGTTCGAAAACCGTTATGGGAAAGCGCGTTTCCAGCTCGCTGCGCTGCGGCATCCAGCCGATGGCTTTGCGGGGAAGCTGCAGTTCGCACCTTCCGGCCACCGGTTTAATGAGTCCGGCAATGGTTTTCAGCAGCGTAGATTTACCGCTGCCGTTGGCGCCGATCAGCGCCGTCATACTTCCAGACGTTAATTCAGCATTAACGATCGGCGTCACCGCCCTGTTCTGATAACCCGCCTGAAGTTGAATAAAACGCATCACGAAGCGATTCCCCACACGATTGCCAGCGCCAGCAGAGCGATAGTCATCAACGCGACGGCTAACCTTTCTCCCAGCGAAAGCAGCATTCCACTCTGATTCATCACACAGCCTATATGTTATAACATAACAATACTCTATCGTATCTCTGTGCCGCTGCGCGTAAGGAATATGTTTCAAAAGGTATCAACGATCTCAGACGTGCTGACGATATGCCCCGCCATTTATCTGATTCAATGAGAAAAAAAGGTTTGCGAATAATAACAATAGGTTTTGTCATTAACAGATGAGTTGCAAAGAGGTTGCACAAGCCTAATGATCGGTTTATCACTCTACTGAACCGGTAAACGTTATGTCACTGCAGCTTGAAAGCAATATCAACCCGGATAACCCAGACGTCCCAGAATTAAAGGCGTTTATCCAACGGAATATTCCCAAAATAGCGCAACCCCTGGCAGGCGATCTGCAATGGTATTCACCACACGCTCAGTTAGTTCCTGAGAGTTTTAAAATAAAGTCTGTTGAAAAGTTAGCCAGCAATCGTTTTAAAATGCTTTATCAATTCGATGGACATATATTTAGTCCTTGTCTGGATTTAAATGAGACATTTACCAGGGAAGAACAGGTTATGTTTCATGTTTTTCCCGGCAGACTTGAGTTTGAGTTGATTGACAACCAGCAACCTTCGCCCGCTGACGAATTGTAATATTTGGTAATTGAGGTGAGCAAAACTAATGATTGTGACTTATATTTAATGTAACCCTAGCTCTGACCGCTATTCATAATCGCTTCCTGGCCGCTTAACCTTAACTCGCCGCATTGCGGTATCCGTGCAAGCTATGGAGGGGAAAAAGATGGACGAGTACTCACCGAAACGGCATGATATTGCCCAGCTTAAATTCCTGTGTGAGAACCTGTTTGATGAAAGTATGGCGACGCTGACCGACAGTCATCACGGCTGGGTTAACGACCCGACTTCCGAGAACAATTTACAGCTTAATGATTTGATTGAGCACATTGCTTCTTTCACGATGAATTACAAAATAAAGCATGCTGAAGATGAAGATCTGATAACGCAAATCGACGACTATCTTGACGATACCTTTATGCTATTCACTAATTACGGTATCAATGCGCAAGATTTGAATCGGTGGCAGCGTTCTGCCCGGCGCTTATTTAATCTTTTTAGCGAAGAGTGCGCTTACCTTCAGCAACCCAGTCACTCCATTTAGGTAAACATGAGACCGGTTTATTTATGAACGATAAAACTCTGACTAAAACTGATTATTTGATGCGGCTGAGACGCTGCCGCTCGATCGATACGCTTGAACGCGTAATTGAAAAGAATAAGTATGAATTATCCGATGACGAACTGGCGGTATTCTACTCTGCCGCCGATCATCGTCTGGCTGAACTGACGATGAATAAACTTTACGACAAAGTGCCTGGCTCAGTATGGAAGTTCGTGCGTTAACACACTGTTTTTCCTTTCCCTTTGCTACAACCAACCCGTTTTGTTCTGAATAAATCTTTAACTGGCCATGGAGTGGCGGTTATAAGAGACGTATGAGGATTTTCCGAGGGAGAAAATGGTGGAGGCTCTGCCAGCCACATCCCGGCACACGCGTCGCCTGCTGCGGCTGCTTCCTTCCGGACCTGACCGAGTTCACAAGTTAGCATTGCGGGAGGACCAACAGAGCCTCCATTGATAAGCCCTCTTTCGAAGGCGGGGGCATTATCAGGGAAGCCCCCGGCAATTGCAAGCGCCGTCCGGGTGACCGTTGTTTTCTTGAACAATGGGTGCCGCCTGCGCGCGCGCCGCTATGCTAAAGTAGCGTTTTACGCCTACCGGAACGACGTTATGGATCCGCAAGAGAGTTTTCAGCAGCGTATATGGCATATTGTCGCCGCTATTCCGCAAGGAAAAGTCGCTACCTATGGCGATATTGCGCGTCTGGCGGGTTCGCCGCGCGCTGCGCGCCAGGTTGGCGGCGTATTGCGTCGTTTGCCGCAAGGCACGCAGCTGCCGTGGCATCGCGTAATTAATCGCCACGGCGCTATTTCACTACAGGGCGACGATCTGCTTCGGCAGCGCGATGCGCTGGCGGCCGAAGGCATTGAGATAAGCGACGATGGGCATATCGCGCTGGAACAGTATCGCTGGCAACCCTGACAGCGGGGCTATACGCCCCGCTCTCATCAGATTACAGGCTGGTCGGTGCAGGTACGGAAGAAGACGGCGTCACCTGCGTGGGAGAGGTTGACGGCACCGTAGTGGCCGCGCCCGGTTGTGTCGGCAGCGCCGTTTGCGGTACCGGCACCAGCAGCAGTTCCGCTTTGGTTCCGCCCTGGTTAATTACCGGCTTAACGGAATCGGTAATAAATGCCAGCTTGCCGTCAATAGTGATGGCCGCACTCAGCAAAATACGCGCGTTGGGCTGGATATCAGCAGGATTAAACGGCAGCACGAAGTTAAACGGCGCCTGCTTGCCCCGCGTGTGTACCGCGCGCTGCGAAAGCACTTTCGACGGCGCATTCGCCATCGTGGCATCAGAGAGCGTAACCGTCAGCACCGCGTCTGGCGGTAGCGCGACGCGCTGACGAATATAGACTGACCCGCTCACATTTGGCTGCGCAATCGCCGCCTGCTGTCCTGCTGCGCTTGCGCCCAGCGTCGGCACCGGTACAGATTTGCTGTGATCGGCACAACCTGCGGCGGCTGCAATTAACGTAATACCACTTACCACTTGCCAGAGTTTCATTGATGTCGTCTCCATCTGATCACTATGATTATCGGCTGCGAATTTATCGACTGGGATTTCATTCGCCTTATAGGGTTAATCCTGGCATAAAATCCAGATATTTCCTGTCGGTGCCTGATGCACTCTTTGATTGACGTTAACTGGTCGGATCTTTCACACTGAGCCGGTTAACTTTGTGAGGATTGCACTATGAGCCAGGCGCTGGAAAATCTGCTGAATTTATTAAATCTGGAAAAGCTGGAAGAGGGCCTCTTTCGCGGCCAGAGCGAAGACTTAGGACTGCGTCAGGTCTTTGGCGGTCAGGTGGTCGGCCAGGCGCTCTACGCGGCGAAACAGACGGTGCCGGAAGAGCGTATTATCCACTCTTTCCACAGCTACTTCTTACGGCCGGGCGACAGCAAGAAAAGCATTATTTACGACGTAGAAACGCTGCGCGATGGCAAAAGCTTCAGCGCGCGGCGCGTCAGTGCGATTCAGAACGGTCAGCCTATTTTCTATATGACCGCCTCTTTTCAGGCGCCGGAGAGCGGTTTCGAGCATCAGAATGAGATGCCCGCGGTACCCGGCCCGGAAACGCTGGTGTCGGAGCAGGATCTGGCGCAAAAGATGGCGCATCTGCTGCCAGAAAAGGTGCGTGAAAAATTTATTGCCGAGCGCCCGCTGGAGATTCGGCCGGTGCAAATCCACAATCCGCTTAAAGGCCGCGTCGACGAGCCGGTGCGTCAGGTCTGGATCCGCGCCAACGGCGGCTTGCCTGCTGATCTGCGCATCCATCAGTATCTGCTGGGCTACGCCTCCGATTTAAACTTCCTGCCGGTGGCGCTTCAGCCGCACGGCAAGGGCTTTCTTGAGCCAGATATGCAGGTCGCCACTATCGATCATTCGATGTGGTTTCATCGCCCGTTTAACTTCAGCGACTGGCTGCTCTATAGCGTGGTAAGCACCTCCGCCTCCGGCGCGCGCGGTTTTGTGCGCGGCGAGTTCTATAACCAACAGGGGGTGCTGGTCGCCTCGACGGTGCAGGAAGGGGTGATGCGCCAGCGCAGCGAATAACTTATTCGGGCGCTGAAAAACGCAGCGGGCTGGCCCGGCGACGGGCAAAAAATAAGGGGCGAATAGTCGCCCCTTGTCATTTTATAGTATGTTGCGCACTGCTCTTCTTTGCCCCGGCTTACTGGTTGTAAGCGTTTTCGCCGTGGCTGTTTACATCGAGACCTTCGCGCTCCTGCTCTTCCGGCACGCGCAGACCCACGATCATATCCGCCAGCTTAAAGCCGATAAAGGCGACCACCGCAGACCAGACGATAGTAATGGCGACGCTGTAGAGCTGCACCCATACCTGATGTCCCATGGTGACCCCTTCCGCATACCCAACGCCGCCCAGCGAAGAGGAGGCGAATACGCCGGTCAGAATACAGCCAATGATGCCGCACACGCCGTGTACGCCGAAGACGTCACAGGGATCGTCCACGCGCAGCATTTTCTTCAGCGAGGTTACGCCCCACAGCCCTGCCAGACCGCCCACCAGGCCGATAATCAACGCCCCGCCGACGCCTACATAGCCACAGGCTGGGGTAATGGCGACCAGACCGGCGATAAAGCCTGAACAGGCGCCCAGCAGTGAGGGTTTGCCGCGCACCGCCCACTCGCCGAAGGTCCAGGAGAGCACCGCGCCTGCGGTCGCTACTACGGTGTTCAGGAAAGCCAGCGCGGCGATCTCGTTAGCGGCAGAGGCCGAACCGGCGTTAAAGCCAAACCAGCCCACGTAAAGGATCGCCGTACCAGTAAAGACCATCGGCAGGTTATGCGGTTTAAATGCCTCTTTGCCGAAGCCTGCGCGCTTGCCTACCAGATAGGCGCCCACCAGACCGGCGATAGCGGCGTTAATATGCACGACCGTACCGCCCGCAAAGTCCAGCGCGCCATCCTGCGCCAGGAAGCCGCCCGCCCAGACCATATGTGCAATAGGCAGATAAGCCAGAGTGACCCAGACGCCGACAAAAATCAGTACGGCGGAGAAGCGAATACGCTCGGCGATAGCGCCAACGATCAGTCCCACGGTAATGCAGGCGAACGACGCCTGAAATGCGACGTGGATATACTGATAGAAGGTACCCATAACCGCCTTCAGCTCGATGTTTTTCAACATCGCCCACTGGAAGCTGCCGAAAAAGGCGTTGCCTTCGCTGAACGCCAGCGAATAGCCATACACAATCCACAGCACGCAGACTAACGCAAAGGTCACTGCGACCTGCGTCAGCATAGAGAGGACGTTTTTGCCGCGGATCAGGCCGCCGTAAAAGAGTGCGATCCCTGGAACCGTCATAAACAGCACCAGCGCGGTGCAAATCATCATAAACGCGTTGTCGGCCTTATCTGCAACCGCCGGCGCGGGCGCAGCCATCGCCAGCGAGGGCAACAGGGCCAGGCTGATGAGGCCCAACAAGGTGAGTGCTTTATTCATTTTTTTCCATCCCATCAGATTACGTAGCCGAAATCAGAGCGCAGCTTCGTCGGTTTCACCGGTGCGAATACGAATAACGCGCTGAAGCTCAGCGACAAAAATTTTGCCATCACCGATCTTGCCGGTGTAGGCCGCTTTGCTGATCACATCCACCACTTCGTCGAGCTGGTCGTCGGCAATGGCGACATCAATCTTGACCTTGGGCAGAAAGTTCACGCTGTATTCAGCGCCGCGATAAAGCTCTGCATGGCCCTTCTGACGTCCAAATCCTTTAACCTCAGATACGGTCAGCCCCTGAATGCCGATAGAGGAGAGTGCTTCGCGCACATCCTCCAGTTTGAATGGTTTGATGACTACGGTAACCAGCTTCATTACATCCCCTCCGGGTAGTAGACAAGTGAGTCGCCTCAGACGTGCAGAGACAGAAGCAAAGGCTGTGCCAGGAATGAAAAAGCGCGCGCAGTGCGCCCTGAATGCAGCGCAGCATGGCTTAACGCGGCAGGAAAAAAGAACCGGAGAAGAAAAGCGAAGCGGGATAGCGACAGGGTTGCACTTCTTTGGTGCTTCGGGCCTCAAAGAAGTGCAGCGATACGGAACATTCTGATAAATGCGCGCAAAAAAGGTGCAATTTACTCGACGGAGGCGACGGCTGTGCCCGACACCAGTTCATCGCCCGCCTGCTGTAGCTGGTACATTTGCCAGTATCGCCCCTGACGCGCCAGCAGCCCGGCGTGATCGCCCTGCTCCACCACCTGACCGCGATGCAGCACCAGAATGGTATCGGCCTCGGTAATGGTCGACAGACGATGGGCGATGACCACCAGCGTGGTGTGCTGGCGCAGCGCGCTCAGGGTCTGCTGAATCGCCTGCTCGGTGCCGGAGTCGATATTGGCGGTCGCCTCGTCGAGAATAAGGATCTGCGGCATCTCCACCAGCACGCGCGCCAGCGCCAGCAGTTGCTTCTGCCCCACCGACAGATTATTGCCCTGCTCGCCTAAACGCGTATGAATGCCGTCAGGCATATCGCGTGCCAGCGAGGCGAGCTGCACCTGCTCCAGCGCCTGCCAGACCGCCTCTTCGCTGATATCGCGGCCGAGGCGCACGTTAGCCAGCAAGCTGTCTGCCAGCACCACAGGATCCTGCTGCACCATAGCAATACCGCGACGCAGGGTCCGGTGGCTGAGCTGGCTGACGGGACGATCATCCAGTCTTATTTCACCGCGTGTCGCCGGGTAATAACCCATTAAAAGGCTGGCGAGAGTACTTTTTCCGCTGCCGGTATGTCCTACCAGCGCGACAAAGCTGCGCGCCGGCACTTCAAGGTTGATATCGCTCAGCACGTCGCGATCGGCGCGATAGGCGAAGCTCAGATGACGCAGCGAGATACGGCCTGAGCTCAGCGGACGATCGTCATCGCCGTAATGCTGCTGCGTCGCGTCCATCAGCTCGAAAATGCGCTCGCCCGACACCACCGCCTGCTGCAGCATTGACTGCTGCGTCGTCAGTTCGATCAGCGGTTCGTTGAGACGGCCAAGGTAGGTAATAAAGGCATAGAGCACGCCGACCTCAAATATGCCCGGCGAGGAGAAGCTGAACAGCATCAGCAGACCGCAGAGGATCAGCGCGGAAAAGAGGCTAAGCAGCGGGCGCAGCAGAAAACCGTCCAGCCGCAGCGTCTGCATACGCGCCAGATAGTGCGAACGACTGGCTTCGTTCATGCGCTCGCCGAAGCGCGCCTGCTGACGAAACTGCTGGATCACGCTCATGCCGTTGATCACTTCGTTAAAACCGTTATTGATATCTGCCAGATAGCTGCGTACGCGGCGCGCAATCGGCGTGCTGTAGCGCTGGTAAATCAACATCACCGTCAGCACCAGCGGGAAGATTACCATTGCCACCAGCGCCATGCGCCAGTCAAGGCTGAACATCGCCACCATCATCGCGCCGATCAGCGCTGCGCTGCGCAGTACCGTCGCCACCACGGTAACGTAGAGATCTTTAATCACCTCGGTGTCGTTGGTAACGCGTGAAATAATCTGCCCGACCGGCTGGGTATCGAAGGCGCTGAGCGGCTGACGCAGCGCCGCGTCCATAACGTCGCTGCGCAGCCGCTGTACCACGCCGATCGCCGCGCGGTTGAACAGCAAAGCCTGAAAATAGTGCAGTCCTGCCGCCAGCAGCTGCAGCAGAATAAAACTCACCACCAGCCCGGCAACGATGCCCCAGGGCATCCGGTGTTTCGCCACCAGGTTGTCGATAAAATAGCTGACCAGCACAGGGCCGGTCACCTCGGCCGCGGCGGCGATCCAGAGCATGCCGACCGCGAGGCCCAGCGACCGGCGCCACGGTTTACCATAGGCAAGCAGCCGCTTCAGCGTCGGCCATAAGCGTTTAGACTTCGCCATCGGGCGCTCCTTTTGCTGATTCATCCTCATCCAGCGCCGCCTCAAGCTGCTGATAGCGATACATATCGCGATACCATCCCGGCTGCGCCGCCAGCGCATCGTGATCCCCGCGCTGGGCGACCGCGCCCTGTTGCAGCACCAGAATTTCACTCGCCTCCGCCAGCGCCGACAGACGATGCGCGCTGATGATCAGGGTGCGGCCCTGCCCCCAGCGGCGCAGGTTATGCAGGATGTCATGTTCGGTACGGCCATCGACCGCCGACAGGGCATCGTCGAGGATCAGGATCTCCGCGTCGAGCAACAGCGCGCGCGCGATAGAGATACGCTGCTTCTGGCCGCCGGAAAGCATTACGCCGCGCTCGCCCACTTCGGTATCGTACCCCTGCGGCAGTCGCAAAATATCCTCGTGCACGCAGGCCAGCTTCGCCGCGCGCTCTATCTCTTCCTGACTGGCTTCGGGCCTGCCCAGCGCGATATTGCTAGCCACGCTGTCGGAGAAGAGGAACGGCGTCTGGCTGACCACCGCCAGGCGGCTGCGCCAGCTGTCGATGCGCAGCTGCGTCAGCGGAATGTTGTGATAGCGGATCTCACCCTGTTCAATATCGAAATGGCGCTGCAGCAGGCTGAGCAGCGTGCTTTTGCCGCTGCCGGTCGGGCCGCACAGGCCGAGCATCTGGCCAGGTTTCAGCTCAAAGCTGAGGTTGCGCAGCACCGGCGCGACGCTGGCCGGATAGCGAAACTCGCGGATCGCCGCCTTGAGTACGCCAGGGTTCGCAGGCGGAACCTGCTCGCCATCTTCCACGGCGGGCGCTTCCGCCAGCAGCGCGCCGATGCGGCTCCAGGCGGCGCTGCCGCGCTCGACAATATTAAACATCCACGCCAGCGCCAGCATCGGCCAGATCATCAGGCCAAGATACATAACAAAGCTGGTAAGCTGGCCAAGCGTCAGCCGATCGTGCCATACCATCCAGCTGCCGCCGCCGATCGCCAGCAGGTTCGAGAAGCCGATAGCGATATAGATGGTGGGGTCGAAGCGGGCATCGACGCGCGCCACGCGCAGGTTTTTCTCGCCGGTATCGCGGGCAATCGCGGAAAACTGTTCGGACTGGTGCGACTCCAGGCCAAAAGCCTTAATCATGCGGATGCTGGTCAGGCTCTCCTGGGTCTGATCGTTAAGGCTGGAAAAAGCCGCCTGCGCCAGCTTAAAGCGGTCGTGCAACTGGTTGCCGTAGCGATGAATAAACAGCGCCATAATCGGCATCGGCACCAGCGACAGCAGCGTCAGCTGCCAGCTAATCTGCAGGCTCATCACCAGCAGCACTACGCAGCCCATGACCAGCGAATCCACCAGCGTCAGCACCCCTTCACCGGCGGCAAAAACCACGCGATCCACATCATTAGTGGCGCGCGCGATAAGATCGCCGGTGCGATGGCGCAGATAAAAAGCCGGGTGCTGGCGGCTGAGCTGACGGTAAAAATCTTCGCGCAGTTCCACGGCAAGCTGGTAGGAGGCGCCGAACAACAGCACGCGCCAGACATAGCGCAGCAGATAGGTCGCCACGGCGGTAACCAGCATCACGCCGATCCACATCATAATGGTGCGCGCGCTCATGCTGCTATGCGTGACGCCATCGACGATAACGCCTACCAGATGCGGCGGCAGCAGCTGCAGGATAGCGATGATAATCAGAAGAGTGACCGCGCCCAGATAGCGTCGCCACTCGCGAATAAAATACCAACTTAACTGGCTGAATAATCGCACTACGCTCTTCTCTTTCTTTTGCCTCAGGGGGCAACGGGTAACGCCGTGGTGTATTTAATCTCCTCCATGGCGAAGCTGGAGGTGACATCAATCAGGCCCGGCACGCTGTTAACCAGACGCTTGTAGAATTCATCGTAACGTTTCATATCCGCCACCTGAATACGCAGCAGGTAGTCGTATTCGCCCGCCGTACGGTAGAACGCCAGCACCTCAGGCATCTCCTGCACCGCCGTGACGAAGCGCTGATACCATTCGCGACTGTGCTGCTGCGTTTTTACAAACATAAAGGCCGTAAGCGACAGGCCGAGCTTCTCCGCATCCAGCAGCGCGACGCGCGCGCGGATAATACCGTCATCCTCCAGCTTTTTCAGTCGCTTCCAGCACGGCGTGGTGGTGAGGTTAACGGCATCCGCCAGCGCCTGTAGCGACAGCGTGCAGTCCCGCTGTAGCAGATCCAGTAAATGACGGTCAGTTTTATCTAACATTTGTCTCTCCGGGAGAAAATTTTTCTCCATTGACGCCATTATAGCCGGAATAAAGCCAACTCTTTTTCCTGCCAGTGCCTTACAATCAGCGCATCTTTTTTGCCGGACTAGCATCATGAGTAACTGGACTCGCCACGCCATTAATGAGATCAACGCGGACTTTCAACGCTCTGCTGAAACTCACCTGATTCGCTTCCGCCTGGCGGATTATCCCGGCATCGCCTTCTATCTGAAAGATGAGAGCACCCATCCCAGCGGCAGCCTGAAACATCGCCTGGCGCGCTCGCTGTTTCTCTATGGGCTGGCGAACGGCTGGATTAAAGAGAACAGGCCGGTGATTGAGGCTTCATCCGGCAGCACGGCGGTGTCGGAAGCCTATTTCGCCCAGCTGCTCGGCCTGCCTTTTATCGCCGTGATGCCGGCGAGCACCGCGAAGCGCAAAATCGAACAGATCGCGTTCTACGGCGGTCAGTGTCATTTTGTCACCGATCCCTGCGAGCTTTACAGCGCCTCGATGCAGCTGGCGCGCGAGCTGAACGGCCATTTTATGGATCAGTTCACCTACGCCGAACGCGCCACCGACTGGCGCGGCAATAATAACATCGCCGAGAGTATTTTCCGTCAGATGGCGCTCGAACCCTTTCCGGTGCCGCACACGCTTATTATGGGCGCAGGAACCGGCGGCACCTCGGCGACTTTGGGACGCTATATCCGCTATCAGGGCTTTGCCACTCAACTGCTGGTGGTCGATCCTGAGCATTCGGTATTCTTTGATTACTGGCACAGCCGCGATGCGGCGCTGCGCAGCGCGCGCGGCAGCCAGATTGAAGGCATCGGCCGCCCGCGCGTCGAGCCCTCTTTTATGCCGGACGTGATTGACGAAATGATGAAGGTTCCTGACGGCGCGACGCTGGCGGCAATGCTGAAGCTGGCGCAGATTATCGGCCGCAAGCCTGGCGCCTCAACCGGCACCAACTTCTGGGGCATGATGCAGGTGGCGAAACGGATGCGCGCCAAAGGCGAACAGGGCGCGCTGGTAACGCTGATGTGTGACAGCGGCGAACGCTATCCCGACAGCTATTACGATGAAAGCTGGGTGGCGCGGCAGTTTGGTGATATCAGCGGCTGGCAGCGCGAGCTGGAATAAAATAGCGGACTCCCTGTCCGCTTCACTGTAATCCTCAGCATTCGGGGGAATACGCGAGGTGCGGCGTGGCCATCCAGTGATTTAAATAGTGAGACACCGCCTGTGTCTCGCAATGGCCGATAACCGGCAAATGGGGCAGCGCGGATTTGAGCTGACTCATGGCGTTGCCCATAACAAAACCTTTGCCCACCAGCGACAGCATTTCGCGGTCGTTCATGGCGTCGCCGAAGGCCATGCACTCCGCCAGCGTCAGCGAGAGATGCTGGCATAACATCGCCAGCGCGCTGCCTTTGTTGCAGTTGAGCGGCAAAACCTCCAGGCAATCCAGCGCCGAAAAACAGATATGCGCGCGGTCGCCGATCGCCGCATCCAGCTGCGTTTTCAGCTGGCAAAGCGCGTCATGATTATCGACAAAGCAAATCTTGGTGACTTCATGCGCGGGAAAGCTTTTCAGGTCGCGCAGCTGATAGCCAAAGCCGCTCATTGAGTGCGCCTGCAGCAGCTGCGGCACAGGCACGTCGGTAAACCAGCCCTCATCATTGAAAACGTGTACCGTCGCAGCGCTCTCCCAGCGGCTGTGCAGCACCTCTTCCGCTACCGAAGGCGAGAGATCGCTGGCAAACAGCACCTTACCCTCCAGATCGTGAACGCGCGTGCCGTTGCCGGTAATCAGCCATGCGGGCAGCGTGATGCGCTGGCGCAGGATCTGCATCTCCAGCAGGTGACGTCCGGTGGCGAACGCCAGATGCACGTCACGCTGATGCAGCGCCAGCAGGCTGGCGAGCGTCTGCTGACCCAACTGGTGGCTGGGCAGCAGCAGCGTGCCGTCCATATCGAATGCGGCTAGTCGCGCCATGGCTCTCTCCCGTTAATAAGTCAGAAGAGACTATCACCTGGTAATCCCGGAACTAATAGTGAATACTTTTCGAAAACTGTTCCGGGTTTCCTATGCGCCAGCTTAATCGCCTTAACCAGTTCCAGCGCCTGTGGCAGCACAGCCAGGGCTTGCCCCAGCAAACCTGCGTGGCCGAGATGGCCAGCCGCTGCTTTTGCAGCGATCGCCATCTGCGCACCCTGCTGTCGCAGTGGCAGCATGCGGGCTGGCTGCGCTGGCAGGGCGAATCAGGGCGCGGCAAGCTTGGCTTGCTGACCTTTCTGCGCACGCCGGAGCAGCTGCGACAGCAGCTGTTGCAGACGCAACTGCAGGCGGGCAACGCCGCAGAAGCGCTGCAGGTGCTGGATATGGCGCCGGAGCGGCTGATGAGCCTGCTGCGTCCGCTAATGGGCGGTCAGTGGCAAAACGACGCGCCGGTGCTGCGCATCCCCTACTACCGCCCGCTGGAGTCGGTCGCGCCGCTGCAAATCAGCGGGCGCGCCGAGCAGCATCTGGCGCGCCAGCTCTTTTCCGGCGTGACGCGTTTTGAAGCGGATGAGCCGGTAGGCGATCTGGCCCACCACTGGCAGCACGCCGATGAGGGACGCGTCTGGCTTTTCTGGCTGCGTCCTCGGCTGTTCTGGCATAACGACGAGCCGCTCCAGGCCGCGCAGCTGGTCGAGCAGTTTCAGCGCATCCTGCAGGACGAACGCGCGCGGCGCCTGCTGGCGGATGTTGAAAGCGTAGACGCGCCGCACCCGCTGGCGCTGCGTTTTCAGCTGAGCAGCAGCGATTACTGGCTGCCCTACCGGCTGGCGCATCAGCTCTGCCTGTTGCCGCATCCGCAGCAGCCGCGCCTTGGCAGCGGCCCCTGGAAGCTGGCGCACTTTACGCCGGAGCTGGTACGTATTGAGAGTCACGCGCGCTGGCACCTGCAGTTGCCGCTGATGCAGGCGGTGGAGTACTGGATTACGCCGACGCTGTTCGATCGCGCGCTAGGCACCAGCTGTCGTCATCCGGTGCAGATCGCCATCGGCGACGCGGCGGATCTGGCGTCGCTGCGTCCGGTCAGTCGCAGCATTAGCCTGGGCTTTTGTTATCTTGCCTGTCGTCCGCGCGCGGGCTTCAGCCCGGCGCAGGCGCGTCGTCTGTTCCGTCTGCTGCAGCAAAGCGGCATCGTTGCGCAGCTGCCGCTGGAAGAGGGATTGATTACGCCAAGCAAAGAGCTGCTGCCGGGCTGGCCGGTGCCGCCTGTTGAAGATGAAGCGCCGGATCTGCCGCCGCGTCTGACCCTGCACTACCAGCTGCCGGTGGAGCTGCATGAGATGGCGCAGGCGCTGCGTCAGCTGTTGCTGGCGGAAGGCTGTGAGCTGACCATTATCTTTCACGACGTCAAAAGCTGGCGACGCTTTGAGGATCTGGAGCAGGCCGATCTGGTTATGGGTGATCGGCTGATTGGCGACGCGCCGATCTTTACCCTGGCGAGCTGGCTGGAGCTTGACCGATTGTGGCCCGCCGATATCAGCAGCCGCCTTCGGCAGGAACTTTTGTCGATACAGCAGCTGGCCGACGGCGATGCGCGCAGCGACGCGCTGCACCAGCTTTACCATCATCTGATGTGCGACGGCCTGTTGCTGCCGCTGTTCAACTACCGCTATCAAATCTTCGCGCCGCCTGGCGTAGAGGGCATTCAGCTTAATACTCTGGGCTGGTTCGATTTCAGCCGCGCCTGGGTTCCCCCGCCGCTGGCGATGTGAAGTATCGTTTCAGGCTGTTCAGCGGCCCGGAGAGTTATTACCATAGGCGCAAAATTTTCGACCAGGACAATATAATGAAACGAGCCGTAGTCGTGTTTAGCGGTGGACAAGACTCCACTACCTGCCTGATTCAGGCGCTGCAGCAGTATGACGAAGTGCACTGCGTCACGTTCGACTATGGTCAGCGTCACCGCGAAGAGATTGACGTTGCCCGCGCGCTGGCACTGAAGCTGGGCGCGCGCGCCCATAAAGTGCTCGACGTCACTCTGCTGAACGAGCTGGCGGTGAGCAGCCTGACCCGCGACAATATTCCGGTCCCCTCTTACGATCCCGCCGCCAGCGGCCTGCCAAGCACCTTTGTGCCGGGACGCAATATTCTGTTCCTGACCCTCGCCTCGGTTTACGCGTATCAGGTAGAGGCGGAGGCCGTCATTACCGGCGTGTGCGAAACCGATTTCTCCGGCTATCCCGACTGCCGCGATGAGTTTGTCAAAGCGCTGAACCATGCGGTTGCGCTGGGCATGGCGCGCGACGTGCGTTTTGAAACCCCGCTGATGTGGCTTAACAAAGCCGAGACCTGGGCGCTGGCCGATTACTGGCAGAGCCTGACGCTGGTACGTGAAGAGACGCTGACCTGCTATAACGGCGTGAAGGGCGACGGTTGCGGCGAATGCGCCGCCTGCCATCTGCGCGCTCGCGGTCTGAACGACTATCTCGCCGACCGCGACGGCGTGACGGCGGCGATGAAAAGCAAAAGCGGTTTAGCCTGAGGCTGCGCGCCGCGCGGTTAATCAGGCTGAGAAAGCCTCCAGCCGCGCGCGCAGTTCGCTCTCCAGCGCCACCGCTTTCTGCGTGCGCAGATCGATGCAGACAAAGGTAAGCGCTGCATCCGCCACCAGGGTCTCGCTGCCCTCCAGCATCACGCGCTGGGTGATAATGCCGCTTTTGCCGTTCAGCTGCGTGATTTCACTGTAAATAGCCAGAACGTCGCCCAGCACAGCCGGGCGACGGTAGTTGATATTAATGTTCACCACTACGAACGCCAGCTGCTGCTCTTGCAGCCAGGTAAACGCCCCGGCCTCCTCGAGCCACTGCCAGCGCGCCTCTTCGAGAAACTCCAGATAGCGCGCGTTGTTGACGTGCTGATACACATCAAGGTGGTAGCCGCGAACTTTAATAGTGGTCTGCATGCCTGACATCTCCTGTCGCAAAAGGGCTAAACTGGTATGACCTCTTTAGCGTAGCAAAACTCCTTTTGCAGTGCGGCAAAAGCGTCAGGGTTGCGCCTCAGCTCACAGTTTCAGCCGTTCAGCGTTCCGTTCAATCAGCGCATTGCCAATGCCCGGCACCTCTTTTAACTGTTCAATAGCGGTAAAGGGGCCGTACTGCTCGCGGTAGCTGACGATCGCCTGCGCCTTTTTCAGCCCCACGCCGTTCATCGCCGCCGACAGCTGTTCAGCTGTCGCCTCGTTGATGCTGATTTGCTCGATCTGTGGTCCGGCCGCCTGCGCGACCGGCGTTTCGGTTGCGGTTTCCGCCGCCATCAGGCCGGGATGATAAAGGGCACCGCCAAGCGCTAAGGTTAAGTAAAGTGCTGACAACATTGATTTAGACATGCTCTGTTTCTCCTTGTGTTTAACAGCAGGGAGAGCGTGACAGAGAGGGCGGGAAGCGGCAAAAGGCAATATCTACCTATGGAAAAGGCCGCGCAAGCGGCCTTTTTGATTTTCACTGCAAAACAAATTTTTGCGAGCGTTACTGCATTTGCGCAGCGGCGCCGTATTTGATTTTGGCTTCTTTACGCAGGTTAGCGAGCAGCGCTTCGAATGCCAGCTGCGCGTTGTTCTGCGTCACGCCCCTGACCATTTCGTCAACCTGCTCCTGCGGCAGCGTGCCGCTGCTGACCTTATCCAGCGCCACCAGCACAACATTGCCCTGCATATCTTCGCTGACGCCCCAGGAGGTTTTACCGCTAACGGGCTGCGGCAGATTAAAGGCGGTCTGCGCTACCGGATCCTGACTGTTGCGATCGACAGTTTTGCTGGCGCTCAGCGTCAGCCCGGCCGCGCTCAGCGCGTCCTGTTTGCCCGCCTTGAGATCGGCCAGCAGCTTATCCGCCTGGGCTTTCGCCTGCTGTTCGGCTTTATCATGCTTCAGCGTGTCGGCGATCTGCGCTTTGACCTCTTCCAGCGGTTTGATCGCCTCAGGCTTGTGCTCGCTAATGCGCAGCACAAATGCACGATCGCCATCCACGGTGATAACGTCGGAGTTATTGCCGGGCGCGCCATTCTGGCCGAGCAGGCCGCCGTTAAACACGGCGTTTTTCACCGCGTCGAAGTTCAGTTCCTGCGGCACGCTGTCGTGGCTGAACCAGCCGGTTTCAACTACTTTCAAGCCTGAAGCCTGCGCAGCGCCAGCAAGAGACTCATTGTCGTTGCTCGCCGCTTCGCTCACCTTCTGCTGCTGCTGGTAGAAGGCGTCGACCGCTTTCTCCTGCTTCGCTTTACTGGCCACGGCGTCGCGCACTTCAGCCAGCGGCTTGATCTGCTCCGGCTGGATATCGTCCAGGCGCACCACCAGGAAGCCGACCGACGATTTAATCACGCCGGAAAGCTGCCCTTTTTGCGTCAGACCGGCATTTTTCAGCTCATCCGGGGTCGTGGCAGGCTCCAGCCAGCCCATATCGCCGCCTTTGCGCGCGGAGATAGGATCGATCGATTTGCTTTTCGCCAGCGCGGCAAAATCCGCACCGCCCTTCAGCTGTTCCAGCACAGCGCTGGCGTCCGCTTCGGTTTTGGTCTGGATGACGCTGTAGCGATTGCGCTGCGGCTGGGTGTAGTCCGCTTTATGCTGATCGTACCAGCTCTGAATCTCCGCATCACTGACGTTCGTCTGCATGCTGGCGGCATCCATTTTGATATAGCTGACGCGAAACTGCTCCGGCGCCATAAAGTTGTTTTTATGCTGCTGGTAATACTGCGAAACTTCGTCGTCGGTCGCGGTTTGCTTTGCCGCCAGCGCATTGACGTCGATTGTCGCCTGACGAATGTCGCGCTTCTGCGATACCAGATCGACCAGCTTGCTGGTTTCATCTTTCAGCATAAAGTCGGTATTCGCGACGGCGTTGATCAGCTGCTGGGTCGCCAGCTGCTTGCGCAGCGCTTCCGCATAGCGATCGGCGGTAAAGCCCATGCTGCTGAGCAGGCCATTATATTTGGCGTTATCGAATTTACCGTTGGTCTGAAACGCCTGCTGCGCGAAGATCGCCTGCTTCACCTGATCGTCGCTGATATTGATATGGAGATCGTTGATGTACTGATCGAGCAGCGCCTGGTCTACCAGCTGCGACAGCGCCTGCTGACGCATCTGCTGCATGAAACCGTCGTTGCCAGCAAGCTGAGAGAACTGATCGCCCAGCATTTGCTGCTGGCGGCTGCGCTCGCTGTTGAACGCCTGATCTAACTGCGCGCGGCTGATTTCCTGTCCGTTGACTTTAGCGGCGTAATCGCTGCCGCCGCCGATAAGGTAGTTGCCAACGCCGGTCAGCACGAAGGAGAGAATAATCAACCCCAAAATAACCTTGAGCACGACATGATTCGACGCCGCGCGTAAATTGTCCATCATGGTATGACAACGCTCCGCTGTAGTGTGGATGTAAATCTCGGGCGCAACGCCTGTCGGATAAAGGCCGTTACGCAACTGCCGTTTAGCCTGGCAGCTTTACTCCTGTAGAGACAAGTCTTACAGCGATTTATCCCCGGATCCGAATAAAAAAGGCACATCAAATTTGATGTGCCCGTATGTTACATGAGAACGCATGAACCGTCCTCTAGTCCACGGAAGAAAATGCTTCTGTGGACGGGTGCGTTGTCATGCGTTGACAGCGTCTTTCAGCGCTTTACCGGCGCGGAAGCCCGGCACTTTACCTGCGGCAATGGTGATCTCTTTGCCGGTCTGCGGGTTACGGCCGGTACGTGCGGCACGCTCGCGTACGGAGAAAGTGCCAAAGCCTACCAGAGCTACTTCGTCGCCGCCTTTCAGCGCGTCGGAAACAGAACTGGTGAATGCTTCCAAAACACGTCCCGCTGCTGCTTTAGAAATGTCAGCGTCTGCAGCAATTTTGTCGATCAACTGTGACTTATTCACTCTCTTCATCCCCTCTTTTATTATTTCACTTCACATCCGCGCGTCCTGCCGGATACGAATGCGCAGCACGTTATATCAAGCCTGTTGAGCCGAAACAACGGAATTCATCTTAATCGCTGTTTCCGCAGCCCCCTAAATTAACGGCACTAAAAAAAGCTGGCAAGCGCTCATTGGCCTGCCAGCTTCGCTTTTTAATGCTTTATGTCGCTAATCACTATTTTGCGGTAGCAACCTGCATGCCGTAAGGGGCGTTTTCCAGTGCAAGACCTAATACTTCTTCGATACGCTTCACCGGATGGATCTCCAGATCGGCAATAACGTTGGCCGGAATTTCTTCCAGATCGCGTTTATTATCGTCCGGGATCAGCACCACTTTAATGCCACCTCGATGGGCCGCCAGCAGCTTCTCTTTCAGACCGCCGATCGGCAGCACCTGACCGCGCAGCGTGATCTCGCCGGTCATCGCCACGTCGGAACGCACCGGATTGCCGGTCAGACAGGAAACCAGCGCGGTACACATCGCGATACCGGCGCTCGGGCCATCCTTCGGCGTCGCGCCTTCCGGCACGTGAACGTGGATGTCGCGCTTCTCGTAGAAGTCGCCGTTGATGCCCAGCTTTTCAGCGCGCGCACGTACTACGGTCAGCGCCGCCTGAATCGACTCCTGCATGACTTCGCCGAGCGAGCCGGTATAGGTCAGCTTGCCTTTACCCGGTACGCAGGCGGTTTCGATGGTCAGCAGATCGCCGCCCACTTCCGTCCAGGCCAGGCCAGTCACCTGACCAACGCGGTTTTCGCTGTCGGCGCGGCCATAGTCGAAACGCTGGACGCCCAGGTAATCCTTCAGGTTGTCGCCGTTGATGGTGATGTGCTTCTGCTCTTTATTCAGCAGCAGCGCTTTTACCGCTTTACGGCACAGCTTCGACAGTTCGCGCT
This sequence comes from Pantoea sp. UBA5923, assembly GCF_002431095.1. NCBI lineage: Bacteria > Pseudomonadati > Pseudomonadota > Gammaproteobacteria > Enterobacterales > Erwiniaceae > Pantoea > Pantoea sp. UBA5923. The sequence goes on from NZ_DJDN01000078.1 coordinate 123,065, forward strand.
CCAGGCTACGCACGCCCGCTTCGCGGGTGTAGTAGCGAATAATGCCGATAATCGCGCTGTCTTCGACCGTGATTTCGCTCTCTTTCAGGGCGTTACGCTCAATCTGCTTCGGCAGCAGATGCTGCTTAGCGATATTGAGCTTCTCATCCTCGGTATAGCCAGAGAGGCGGATCACCTCCATACGATCCAGCAGCGGCGCCGGAATGTTCATGGAGTTAGAGGTCGCGACGAACATCACATCGGAGAGATCGTAATCCACTTCGAGGTAGTGATCGTTAAACGCGATGTTCTGCTCAGGATCGAGCACTTCCAGCAGCGCAGAAGCGGGATCGCCGCGCATGTCGGATGACATTTTGTCGATCTCATCCAGCAGGAACAGCGGGTTTTTCACGCCGACCTTCGCCATTTTCTGGATCAGTTTGCCCGGCATAGAGCCGATGTAAGTCCGACGGTGTCCGCGAATTTCCGCTTCGTCACGCACGCCGCCCAGCGCCATACGCACATACTTACGGCCGGTCGCCTTAGCGATAGACTGACCCAGTGAGGTTTTACCCACGCCCGGCGGTCCCACCAGACAGAGGATCGGGCCTTTGATTTTGCTGACGCGGCTCTGTACGGCGAGATATTCAAGGATGCGGTCTTTAACGCGCTCCAGACCGTAGTGGTCGGTATCCAGCGTCTCCTGGGCTTTGCGCAGGTCTTTCTTGACCTTGCTGCGCGCGTTCCACGGTACCTGAACCATCCAGTCGATATAGCCGCGTACCACCGTCGCTTCGGCGGACATCGGCGACATCATTTTTAATTTCTGCAGCTCGGCTTCAGCTTTTTCACGCGCTTCGGCCGGCATTTTCGCCGCGTCGATTTTGCGCTTCAGGGCTTCATACTCGTCCGGCACGTCGTCCATTTCGCCCAGCTCTTTCTGAATCGCCTTCATCTGCTCATTCAGATAATATTCGCGCTGGCTCTTCTCCATCTGCTTTTTCACGCGGTTGCGAATGCGTTTCTCAACCTGCAGCAGATCGATTTCCGACTCCATCATCGCCATGAGATATTCCAGACGCTCGTTCACGTCCGACATCTCCAGCACTGACTGCTTATCGGCTAATTTCAGCGGCATATGCGCAGCAACGGTGTCGGCCAGACGCGCCGCATCGTCGATATTGTTCAGCGAGGTCAGCACTTCCGGCGGGATCTTCTTATTCAGCTTGATATAGCCTTCAAACTGATTGATCGCCGTACGTACCAGCACTTCCTGTTCGCGCTCTTCGATTTCCGGCGAGATCAGGTATTCCGCCTGCGCGGTAAAATGGTCGCCATTATCCGCCAGGGTAGTGATATGCGCGCGCTGCAGGCCTTCTACTAAAACTTTGACGGTGCCGTCAGGCAGTTTCAGCATCTGCAATACAGAGGCTACGGTCCCTACAGAGAAGAGATCGTTAATGCCAGGTTCATCCGTTGACGCCTCTTTCTGGGCAACCAGCATGATCTTCTTGTCATGATCCATCGCCGCTTCGAGGCAACGAATCGATTTTTCCCGACCAACAAACAACGGAATTACCATGTGCGGATAAACCACCACGTCGCGCAATGGCAACACGGGGATTTCAATGCGTTCAGAACGCTCAGGATTCATAGAGCTCTCTCTTAGTTAGTGTCCGCCAGGTGATGGGCACCGCATAATGCAGGGAATGTGCAGTTAAACCCACAGGATTATGAGTATATGGGGATGATCGTTCGACATTCAACGTCATGAGAGCGAGAAAAACAAAAGGGGAAAGAATTTTCCCCTTTTTTAATAATATCAATGCTCTTGCGGTGGCGAATTATTCGCCAGAAGCCTGAGCTTCATGCTTACCGTAGATCAGCATTGGCTCTGACTGGCCTTCGATCACCGACTCGTCAATCACCACTTTCTCCACGTCTTCCATGGAAGGCAGGTCATACATGGTTTCCAGCAGCGCGCCTTCGACGATAGAGCGCAGGCCGCGCGCGCCGGTCTTACGCGACATCGCTTTTTTAGCGATGGCGGTCAGCGCTTCGTCGCGGAACTCCAGCTCGACGCCTTCCAGGTTGAACAACGCCTGGTACTGTTTGGTCAGGGCGTTCTTCGGTTCGCGCAGGATCTGAATCAGCGCCTCTTCGCTCAGCTCGTTGAGCGTCGCGACTACCGGCAGACGGCCGATAAACTCTGGGATCAGGCCGAATTTGATCAAATCTTCAGGCTCTACCTGAGAAAGCAGCTCGCCTTCGGTCGCTTTTTGCGACTTGCCTTTTACCGTGGCGCCAAAGCCGATGCCGGAGCCGGTTTCTACGCGCTGGGAAATCACTTTGTCCAGGCCAGCGAATGCGCCGCCGCAGATAAACAGAATTTTCGAGGTATCAACCTGTAAAAACTCCTGCTGCGGATGCTTACGGCCGCCCTGCGGCGGAACCGCTGCCACGGTCCCTTCGATCAGCTTCAGCAGCGCCTGCTGCACGCCTTCACCGGAGACGTCGCGCGTAATGGACGGGTTGTCCGATTTGCGCGAGATTTTATCGATCTCATCGATATAGACGATGCCGCGCTGCGCTTTCTGCACGTCGTAGTCGCACTTCTGCAGCAGCTTCTGGATGATGTTTTCCACGTCTTCGCCCACATAGCCCGCTTCAGTCAGCGTGGTGGCGTCGGCCATGGTGAAAGGCACATCCAGCAGGCGCGCCAGCGTCTCCGCCAGAAGCGTTTTACCGCTACCGGTAGGACCAATCAGCAGAATGTTGCTTTTGCCCAGCTCAATACCGTTGCTGGTATCGCCGTTGCGCAGGCGTTTGTAGTGGTTGTACACCGCAACCGCCAGCACTTTTTTCGCCTTTTCCTGGCCGATAACATAATCATCGAGGTGATGGCGGATTTCGTGCGGCGTAGGCAGCGCGCTACGTTCGCGATGCGGGGCAACTTCTTTAATCTCTTCGCGAATGATGTCATTGCACAGATCGACACATTCGTCGCAGATATACACTGACGGCCCGGCAATCAGCTTACGCACTTCATGCTGGCTTTTGCCGCAAAAAGAGCAGTACAGCAACTTCCCTGAACCGTCTTTGCGCTTATCTGTCATCAGTTAACCTCTTCTTGTTCTCAGGCCATACTGGCGTACGGCGCAGGCCGTGTGAACACGGCCAATATTCATTCAACTCAAACCCGTTTCCCAGTAACTATAGCGTAAGGAAACGGGCAGATGAGTCTTATTCGCGATGTGTCAGGACGGAGTCGACTAAACCATACTCTACCGCTTCACTCGCCGAGAGGAAACGGTCGCGCTCGGTATCGCGCTCAATTTCTTCTAGCGACTTGCCGGTGTGCTCCGCCATCAGCTCGTTCATGCGCTGTTTCACTTTCAGGATCTCTTTCGCATGAATCTCAATGTCGGTCGCCTGGCCCTGATAGCCGCCCAGCGGCTGGTGGATCATCACGCGCGAGTTCGGCAGGCAGAAGCGTTTGCCTTTCGTGCCCGCGGTCAGCAGGAACGCGCCCATTGAGCAGGCCTGGCCCATACAAATCGTGCTGACGTCAGGCTTGATAAACTTCATGGTGTCGTAGATCGACATGCCCGCGGTGATGACGCCGCCGGGGGAGTTAATATAGAGATAGATATCTTTCTCTGGGTTTTCCGCTTCCAGAAACAGCATTTGCGCCACGATCAGATTGGCCATGTGATCTTCAACCTGACCGGTCAGGAAGATGACGCGCTCTTTCAGCAGGCGGGAATAGATGTCGTAGGAACGCTCGCCGCGCGAAGTCTGTTCAACCACCATGGGCACCAGCGCATTGCGCGGCGCAGTAAATTCACGATCGCCACTGTATGACATTACCGTCTCCTGGATATAGTTCATTGGCAACATTCTGTACCGATTTTATCTGAAGCGAGCCTGCTCTGCGCAGCTCAGCTTCGTTTCCGACACCTTCAAGGACGGTTAATCAGCCAGTCTAACTCTCTTCTGCATACTCCCTCAATCTGGGGATACTGCCCTGCTGTTTCAAGCATAACAACCTTTTCTCTATTCGCTAACCTGGAAAAAGCGCAACGTGAATAATTTGCCGGTTTATTAAGCGACTAGCGGCCAGAGAGAGAAGATAGTGCCGGAAAAACAAAAAAGCCCGCGACTTCACAGCCGCGGGCTCAGCACTTCTGGTTAAATCAGCGATCAGGCAGCAGTAGTCTGATTCATCAGTTCCTGGAAGCTGGTCGCTTTCTCAGTTACTTTCGCTTTTTCCAGAACGGCTTCAACCGCCTGCTCTTCCAGCGCAACGTTGCGCATGTTGTTCATCAGCTCGTTGTTCTTGCTGTAGAACTCGATCACTTCCTGCGGATCTTCGTAAGCAGAAGCCATCTCTTCGATCAGAGCGTTAACGCGTGCTTCGTCAGCTTTCAGCTCGTGGGTGCGGATCACTTCGCCCAGCAGCAGACCAACGATAACGCGGCGTTTCGCCTGCTCTTCGAACAGCTCACGCGGCAGTTCCAGCGCTTGCTTCTCGTTGCCGCCGAAACGCTGTGCAGCCTGGCGACGCAGTACGTCGATTTCGCTGTCGATCAGCGCAGCCGGCACGTCGATTTCGTTGGCTTTCACCAGACCGTCGATCGCCTGCGTCTTCACGCGGTTGCGGATAGCGCCTTTCAGCTCGCGATCCATGTTCTTACGCACTTCCGCACGCAGACCTTCAACCGAACCATCTTCCACGCCGAAACGCTTGATGAAATCTTCAGTCAGCTCTGGCAGTTCGCGCGTTTCAACTTTCTTCAGCACGATGTCAAACTTCGCGTCTTTACCTTTCAGGTTTTCCGCGTGGTAGTCTTCCGGGAATTTCACGTCGATAGTGAAGGTTTCGCCAGCTTTATGACCTACGATGCCCTCTTCGAAGCCCGGGATCATGCGACCCTGACCCATCGCCAGCACGAAGTCAGAGGCTTTACCGCCTTCGAACTCTTCGCCGTCGACTGAACCGGTGAAGTCGATGGTAGCGCGATCTTCAGCCGTAGCCGCCGCATCGCTCTCTTTCCAGTTAGCCTGCTGCTTGCGCAGCGTGTCCAGCATGGCGTCAACGTCAGCTTCGGTCACTTCCACCAGCGGTTTTTCTACTTCGATGCTGTCCAGACCCTGCAGTTCAACTTCCGGGTAGACTTCGAACTCGACCGCGTAGGTGAAGTCTTCGCCTTCTTTATACTCGCCCGGCACGTAGTTCGGCGCGCCAGCCGGGTTGATTTTTTCTTTGATGATGGCGTCAACGAAGTTGCGCGTCATCAGTTCGCCCAGCACGTCCTGACGAACAGAAGCGCCGTAGCGCTGTGCGATGATATTGGCCGGCACTTTGCCTTTACGGAAACCATCGATACGGACTTTTTTCGCCACTTCCACCAGTTCTTTCTTCACTGCGCTTTCGATGCTGTCAGCGGGGACAGTAATCGTAATGCGACGGCCCAGACCCTGCGTGGTTTCTACTGAAACTGTCATCTTGTTACCTCAAAAAATCGCGTGCTCGGTCAACTTCAGACACCACACATTATGCAATGCGCCGTATCCAACAACCGGGACGGCTTCCATTAAGAGAACCTGATCCCTGTCACCAGAAGCGTCCCGAAGACATTCCGGAAAAATAGACGCAGCATTATAGCGGCATCGCCCTGGTGAGTCGAGGCTGTAAACTCACCACTTTTTAGCGGCTTTGCTGCTTTTTTGCGCCGGAGATCGCGTTTATCGCTTAATAATGAAAAAAAACGGCCCGCAGGCCGTTTTTTCAAACAGAGAAGATTTCAGGCGAGCGTGCCGGCGCCGCGGCAGTTTGGCGAGGCGAGCACAGTATCCTGCAGCCCTTCCCATTCCTTTAAGGTGTAAGTGTGCAGCGCCAGCGCGTGCACGCTGCCTGCCAGCTCGGCGGCAAGCTCGCCATAGATAGCCCGGTGGCGCGCGAGAAAGCGCTGGCCAGCAAAAAGATCGCTGACGATAACGACCTTAAAATGGCTTTCCGAACCCGCCGGCACATTATGACGATAGCTTTCGTCATGTACTTCCAGATGTGCCGGCTGGAAAGCCAGGCGCAGCTTCTCTTCGATTTGTTCGCGGATCATTGTCTCTTTCCTCAATGGCGAGCGCTGTGCCCCATCTGGTTAAATATTAGTAGGTTTTCAGACGCATCCGCACAGATGTGTGAAAATATTTCTGCCGTCCTCTAAGCCGACCGACATGATAACGCAGCGAGAGCGGCGGTCAACGGTGCGTTTTCCTGAGCGTATAAAAAAGGCGCTTGCCCTTAATTTCCCTCTTTCGAGGGCTTTTTTCACTGCCGCGCAATGCTATGATGGCCGCAGTTTTTGCAAACCAACCCACAACATTAATGAGAATAAGTATGTTGAAAAAACTGTTATTTCCCCTGCTGGCCGCGTTCATTTTGGCCGGCTGTGCCAGCAACAGCAATACGCTGACCATTCAGCCTAAAATCGAGCTGCCACAGCAGGATCCAAGTCTGATGGGCGTGACTGTCAGCATCACCGGCGCCGACCAGCGCAGCGATCAGGCGCTGGCGAAAGTGAATCGCGACGGCCAGCTGGTAACCCTCACCCCATCGCGTGATTTACGCTTCCTGCTACAGGAAGTGCTGGAGAAACAGATGACCGCGCGTGGCTATATGATCGGCCCGGATGGCGCTGTCGATCTGCAAATCGTGGTGAATAACCTTTATGCAGACGTTACCCAGGGCAATGTACGCTACAGCATCACCACCAAAGCGGACATCTCGATTATCGCTACCGCGAAGAACGGCAATAAACAGGTGAAAAACTATCGCCAGACCTATAGCGTAGAAGGCGCGTTCAGCGCGACTAACGACAAGATCACCAAGGCGGTGAACTCGACGCTGGGCGATGTCATCTCCGATATGGCACAGGACACCAGCATCAACAACTTTATCAAGCAAAACGCGCACTAATCCGCCGTACTCTATGCCCGGCGCGCTGCCGGGCATCGCTTCAGGGTCATAATGAATCACTACCTCCGCATCTTCACCCAACGAAACGCCGCTGTTTTACTCCTGCTTGGCTTTGCTTCCGGCCTGCCGCTGGCGCTGACCGCCGGCACGCTGCAGGCGTGGATGACGGTGGAAAATGTCGATTTAAAGACCATCGGTTTTTTTTCGCTGGTCGGCCAGGCATACGTATTTAAATTTCTCTGGTCGCCGGTAATGGATCGCTTTACGCCGCCGTTTCTCGGACGCCGCCGCGGCTGGCTGATCGTGACGCAGCTGGCGCTGATCGCCGGTATCGTCGCCATGGGCTTTATGCAGCCCGGCCGCGACCTGACGCTGCTCGCCGCGCTGGCGGTACTGGTCGCCTTCTGCTCCGCCTCGCAGGATATTGTTTTCGACGCCTGGAAAACGGACGTGCTGCCGCCGGAAGAGCGCGGCAGCGGCGCTGCTATTACCGTGTTGGGCTACCGGCTGGCGATGCTGGTCTCCGGCGGGCTTGCGCTCTGGCTGGCGGATCGCTATCTCGGCTGGCAGGCAACTTACTGGCTAATGGCATTGCTGATGATTCCCGCGCTAATCGCCACGCTGATGGCGAAAGAGCCCGATACGCGCGCCACGACGCCGCACTCGCTGCGTGAGGCGGTATCGCTGCCGCTGCGGGATTTTTTCCAGCGCAACAACGCCTGGCTGCTGATCACCTTAATCGTTCTTTATAAGCTCGGCGACGCCTTTGCCGCCTCGCTGACCACCACCTTTTTGATTCGAGGCGTCGGGTTCAACGCTGGCGACGTGGGGCTGGTAAACAAAACGCTCGGCCTGCTGGCAACCATTATCGGCGCGCTCTACGGCGGCGCGCTGATGCAGCGCCTGAGCCTGTTCCGCGCCCTGATGATTTTCGGCATCTTGCAGGCGGTTTCTAACTTCGCGTACTGGCTGCTGGCGGTGACGCCCCACCATTTATGGAGTATGGCCAGCGCGGTCTTTGTAGAGAATCTGTGCGGCGGTATGGGGACGGCGGCATTTGTCGCCCTGCTGATGACCTTATGTAATAAGTCGTTCTCCGCGACGCAGTTCGCCCTGCTTTCGGCGCTCTCTGCGGTAGGCCGCGTTTATGTTGGCCCTGCGGCTGGCTGGCTGGTCGAACTCTGGGGATGGCCCACTTTTTACACCTTTACCGTCGTGGCAGCGCTGCCGGGTCTGCTGCTGCTGCTGCTCTGTCGCGACACGCTGAATGTCGCGCAGCGTAGCGAGCAATTTTTACCGCGCACGCGTTTTGCTGCTGGCTACCGCTGGACGACGCGCTTGTTCTGCGCCGGATGCGCTGTTATTGCGCTCTGGCTGGCGGCGCTGGCGTTTCAGGCACTGGGTTTCTGGCGGCTGGAAAACCTGCCCGGTGGCCTGTTCGAACTCGGCATGGCGCTGCTGGTACTGGCGGTGTGCGGTGGCGTGACGCTTGATTATATGGCGCAGCGGAAAAGCGCTGCGGCGATCGCGCCCGTTGATTAATAACGGGTATTATTTCAGCATGAAACTGAAACGGCCGACCTTCGCGGATAACGAAAGTTAAACTTTGCCAACGCGAGTTATTTTCCAGAAAATATTAAGATTAAAATTCTTCGTTTAACAAATATATTAAAAACCGGTGCGTAATTATGTTGTATAAATTTCATCACACAAATGATGCAGATTTGTTAACGAATTGAGCACCAAAAGTAAGGTTTATTCTTTCCCTGATTTCTTTAGGGATACTTTCATCGGTTTTTGTTATAATTAGTGCCAACTGCTTGTCGCAGTTAATAATTTGTCACCCCAGGCAACATCTGTGACACCCTTAGCAAAAGGTGTCAACACGCTGCTGACATATCCTTATGCTGGTTTACACTGCATAAACCTTCCCGTAAAATGCGCGCACACTTAAACGACAATAAGCCCTTTGTCATTGAGGTCGTTAAATGAGACTCAGGAAATACAATAAAAGTTTGGGGATTTTGTCATTAATTGCAGGCACTTTGTTAATGAGTGGCTGCGATAATGCGTTGTTAAATCCCAAGGGACAGATTGCACTTGAGCAACGTTCGTTGATTCTGACAGCCTTCGGCTTGATGTTGATCGTCGTTATTCCCGCAATCTTGATGGCGGTGGTGTTTGCATGGAAATATCGTGCATCCAACACTGAAGCGAAGTACAGCCCTAACTGGTCACACTCTAATAAAGTGGAAGCCGTGGTCTGGACCATTCCGATCCTGATCATTCTCTTCCTCGGCGTGCTGACATGGAAATCAACTCACGCGCTGGAGCCGAGCAAACCGCTGGCCTCCGACGTTAAACCGGTTGAGATCCAGGTTGTGGCGCTGGACTGGAAATGGTTGTTTATCTACCCGCAACAGGGTATTGCTACCGTTAACCAGATCGCTTTCCCGGCTAATACGCCGGTGAGCTTCAAAATTACCTCCAACTCCGTCATGAACTCTTTCTTCATTCCGACGCTCGGCAGCCAGATCTACGCCATGGCGGGCATGCAGACTCAGCTGCACCTGATCGCCAATGAGCCAGGAACGTTTGACGGTATTTCCTCGAACTTCAGTGGTCGAGGTTTCTCTGGTATGAAGTTCAAAGCCATTGCAACCAAGGACGATGCGGAATTCCAGCAGTGGGTCGCCAAAGTTAAAGCGGCGCCTAACACGCTGACCACGATGGAAGATTTCGAGAAAGTGGCTGTGCCAAGCGAAAATCATCCGGTGGAATATTTCTCTTCAGCGAATCCTGAACTGTTCAAGCAAGTCATTGCTAAGTTCATGACGAGCCACGGGAAGATGGACATGCCGCAGCACGAAGGCATGGACATGAGTCACACCGCTTCCGCGGGAGCCGAGGAATAATACGATGTTCGGAAAATTAACACTGGATGCAGTGCCGTACCATGAGCCAATTATCATGGTCACGGTTGCCGGGATCATCATTGGTGGTCTGGCAGTCATCGCTGCCCTAACCTACTTTGGTAAATGGCAGTACCTGTGGTCAGAATGGCTCACCTCCGTCGACCACAAAAAACTGGGTATCATGTACATCATCATGGCGTTCGTCATGCTGCTGCGCGGCTTTGCCGATGCGATTATGATGCGTACCCAACAGGTGATGGCTTCCGCTGGGGAAGCTGGCATACTCCCGCCGCACCACTACGACCAGATCTTTACCGCGCACGGCGTGATTATGATCTTCTTCGTGGCGATGCCTTTCGTTGTTGGTCTGATGAACATCGCGGTTCCGCTGCAAATCGGCGCGCGCGACGTTGCATTCCCGTTCCTGAACAACCTGAGCTTCTGGTTTACCGCGATCGGTGTGATCCTGGTTAACCTGTCGCTGGGTGTGGGCGAGTTTGCACAGACTGGCTGGCTGGCCTATCCGCCGCTGTCAGGCGCGGAGTACAGTCCTGGCGTCGGGGTCGATTACTGGATCTGGAGTCTCCAGCTTTCCGGTATCGGGACCACGCTGACCGGTATCAACTTCTTCGTTACCATTCTGAAGATGCGTGCGCCGGGCATGGACCTGTTCAAAATGCCGGTGTTTACCTGGGCTTCCCTGTGCACCAACGTCCTGATCATCGCTGCGTTCCCGGTTCTGACCGTGACCCTGGCGCTGTTGACGCTCGATCGTTACCTTGGCTTCCATTTCTTTACCAATGATATGGGCGGTAACATGATGATGTACGTCAACCTGATCTGGGTCTGGGGTCACCCGGAGGTGTACATCCTGGTTCTGCCGGTGTTTGGCGTCTTCTCTGAAGTCACTGCGACCTTCTCGAAAAAGCGTCTGTTTGGCTACACCTCACTGGTGTGGGCGACCATCGCCATTACCGTACTGTCGTTTATCGTTTGGCTGCACCACTTCTTCACCATGGGTGCGGGCGCGAACGTTAACGCCTTCTTCGGCATCATGACGATGATCATCGCGATTCCGACCGGCGTGAAAATCTTTAACTGGCTGTTCACCATGTACCAGGGCCGCATCGTGATGCACTCTGCCATGCTGTGGACCGTTGGCTTCCTGGTCACCTTCTCTGTAGGTGGTATGACCGGTGTTCTGCTGGCGGTGCCGGGTGCGGACTTCGTGCTGCACAACAGTCTGTTCCTGATTGCGCACTTCCATAACGTCATCATCGGCGGCGTGGTATTCGGTTGTATGGCTGGCGTGACCTACTGGTTCCCGAAAGCCTTCGGCTTCACCCTGAACGAAACCTGGGGCAAACGCGCTTTCTGGTTCTGGATTATCGGCTTCTTCGTCGCCTTTATGCCGCTGTATATTCTGGGCTTCATGGGTATGACCCGTCGTCTGAGCCAGGATATCGATCCACAGTTCCACTCTCTGCTGGTGGTTGCGGCTGTCGGTGTGGCGCTGATTGCCTGTGGTATTCTTTGCCAGCTGATCATGTTCTACGTTTCGGTCCGCGACCGTCACCAGAACCGCGATCTGACCGGTGACCCGTGGGGCGGACGTACCCTGGAGTGGGCAACCTCTTCACCACCGCCGTTCTACAACTTTGCCACTATCCCGCATATCCACGAGCGCGATGCGTTCTGGGAAATGAAAGAGAAAGGCGAAGCGCACAAGCAACCGGCTCACTATGAAGAGATTCATATGCCGAAAAACAGCGGCGCGGCTATCGTTATCGCTGCATTCGCTACGGTGTTCGGCTTTGCCATGATCTGGCATATCTGGTGGCTGGCTGGCCTCACCTTCCTGGGCATGATTGTGACCTGGATTGTGAAGAGCTTCGATCAAGACGTGGACTACTACGTTCCGGTTGCCGAGATTGAGAAGATCGAAAAGCAGCACTTTGACGATATCAGCAAAGCGAGTCTCAAATAATGTCAACTGAAACTCTGACAAAACACCACCACGACGCCCATGCGGAGCATGGGCATCACGATGCGGGAGCCAATAAAGTCTTTGGCTTCTGGATCTACCTGATGAGCGACTGCATTATCTTCGCAACGCTGTTTGCGACCTATGCAGTAATGGTCAACAGCACTGCTGGCGGCCCGGCAGGTAAAGACATCTTCGAACTGCCGTTCGTTCTGGTTGAAACAGCGCTTCTGCTGTTGAGCTCCATTACCTACGGCATGGCGGTTATCGCCATGAACAAGGAAAACAAAGGCGCCGTTATCGGCTGGCTGGCGTTAACCTTCCTGTTCGGTGCTGGCTTTATCGGCATGGAGCTTTATGAGTTCCATCACCTGATCGAAGAGGGCTTTGGTCCGAACCGCAGCGGTTTCCTGTCTGGCTTCTTTACGCTGGTCGGTACCCACGGTCTGCACGTGACCTCTGGCCTGATCTGGATGGCGGTACTGATGTTCCAGATCGCGAAGAACGGTCTGTCGGCAACTAACCGTACCCGTATCATGTGCCTGAGTCTGTTCTGGCACTTCCTGGACGTAGTGTGGATCTGCGTGTTTACCGTTGTTTATCTGATGGGAGCCATGTAATGAGTCATTCTGTAACTGAACATGGTGCATCGCACGGTAGCGTTAAGTCCTACATGATCGGCTTTATCCTCTCTATCATCCTGACGGCAATCCCGTTCTGGATGGTAATGGATGGAAGTGCGTCGCACGCTACCATTCTGGGCGTAGTGCTTGTCTGTGCAGTGGTGCAGGTGCTGGTTCACCTGGTTTACTTCCTGCATCTCGACAGCAAGTCCGAAGGCGGCTGGAACATGGTGGCCATCGTCTTCTCGGCGGTCATTATCCTGATCGTCGTGGTTGGCTCGCTGTGGATTATGTGGAACCTCAACTACAACATGATGGTTCGCTAAAGAGTCGCTCGTAATGATTAAGCAATACCTGCAAGTAACAAAACCAGGAATTATTTTCGGGAATTTAATTTCTGTGATTGGCGGATTTCTGCTGGCTTCGAAAGGCAGCATTGATTACGCCCTGTTTCTCACCTCTCTGGTCGGCGTATCGCTGGTTGTGGCATCAGGTTGTGTTTTTAACAACGTGATCGACCGTGATATTGACGTGAAGATGGAGAGAACCAGGAATCGAGTGCTGGTAAAAGGCCTCATCTCCGCGAAAGTAAGCCTGATTTATGCTACCGCGCTAGGTATTGCTGGCTTTGCGTTGCTCTACTTTGGTGCCAATCCGCTGGCCATGTGGCTGGCGGTCATGGGCTTCGTGGTTTACGTCGGTATTTACAGCCTCTACATGAAGCGTCACTCGGTATACGGGACGCTGATTGGCAGCCTGTCTGGCGCGGCGCCGCCGGTGATCGGCTACTGCGCCGTCACCAACGAGTTTGATGCGGGCGCGCTGATCCTGCTGGCGATCTTTAGCCTGTGGCAGATGCCGCACTCCTATGCGATTGCCATCTTCCGCTTTAAAGATTACCAGGCGGCGAACATTCCGGTTCTGCCGGTGGTGAAAGGCATCTCCGTCGCGAAGAATCATATTACGCTCTACATTCTGGCGTTTATGATTGCCACGCTGATGCTGTCGCTGGGCGGTTACGCGGGTTATAAATATCTGGTGGTCGCGGCGGCCGTTAGCGTGTGGTGGCTGGGAATGGCGTTATCAGGTTACAAGACCTCAAACGATCGCGTCTGGGCACGTAAGCTGTTCGTCTTCTCTATCGTGGCTATCACCGCGTTGAGCGTGATGATGTCGGTGGACTTTATGGGGCCGGCGTCAAAAGATCTGCTGACCTATGTGTGGTAAACCCACACTGCTATAGCATGCTAAGGGCGCGATTTCGCGCCCTTTCTTTTTGTTACCACTTCTTAAACACTATCATTTTACCCGCCCTGCCCTGCTCCCTAAAATAGATACGGCAAACTTACAGAGGTTGGAATGAACGATAATAAAATGACGCCGGTGGAGCTTCGCGCCACATGGGGTTTGGGCACAGTTTTTTCCCTGCGAATGCTGGGCATGTTTATGGTCCTGCCGGTATTAACTACCTACGGCATGGCCCTTCAGGGTGCAAGTGAAACGCTTATCGGCCTGGCGATCGGTATCTACGGTCTGGCGCAGGCGATCTTTCAGATTCCTTTCGGCCTGATGTCTGACCGCATCGGCCGTAAGCCGCTGATCGTCGGCGGTCTGCTGCTGTTTGTGTTGGGCAGCCTTATCGCGGCGACCACCACCTCTATCTGGGGCATTATTCTCGGCCGCGCCTTACAGGGTTCCGGCGCGATTGCCGCGGCCGTCATGGCGCTGCTGTCTGATTTGACCCGTGAACAGAACCGCACCAAGGCGATGGCCTTTATCGGCATTAGCTTTGGCGTCACCTTCGCCATTGCGATGGTGATCGGCCCGATTGTCACCCACGCGCTTGGGCTGCACGCGCTGTTCTGGATGATCGCTATCCTCGCCTCGCTGGGCATCGTGATCACCCTGCTGGTGGTGCCCAACGCGCCGGGGCATGTGCTGAACCGCGAATCGGGCATGGTGAAAGGCAGCTTCCGCAAGGTGCTCGGCAATTCGCGTCTCATCAAGCTCAACGTCGGCATTCTCTGCCTGCATATCTTGCTGATGTCCAGCTTCGTCGCCCTGCCCGGTCAGTTCGAGCAGGCTGGTCTGCCTGCCGCCGAGCACTGGAAAATTTACCTGGTGACGATGCTGATCGCCTTTGTCGGCGTGGTGCCCTTTATTATCTATGCGGAAGTGAAGCGCCGCATGAAGCGCGTATTTGTCGGCTGCGTAGGATTGATTGTTATCGCGGAGATCGTGCTGTGGGGCGCTGAAGGTCACTTCTGGACGCTGGTGATCGGCGTGCAGCTTTTCTTCTTTGCCTTTAACCTGATGGAAGCGATTCTGCCTTCGCTGGTCAGCAAAGAGTCACCGGCCGGCTACAAAGGCACCGCGATGGGGCTCTATTCCACCAGCCAGTTTATCGGCGTGGCGATCGGCGGCAGCCTCGGCGGCTGGGTATTTGGGCATTTCGATGCGCAGACCGTATTCCTGGTCGGCGCGATTGTCGCAGCGATCTGGCTGTTCGTCGCCATGACCATGCAGGAGCCGCCCTATGTCAGCAGCCTGCGTATTGTCCTGAGCGATAGCGCACTGGCGGTGCCGAATCTTGAACAGCGTCTGAAAGCGCAACCGGGCGTGTCGGCCGTACTGATCGTGCCGGAAGAGAAAAGCGCCTATATCAAAATTGACAGTAAGGTGACCAGCCGTCCCGAACTGGAAGCGCTGCTGGCAAGCAGCTGAGCGCCTTGAAAAACGCCTATACTAAAGAACCGGCCTGGCGCCGGTTCTTTGCTTTTTACGTCTGGTTCAGAGCGACATATCGACGACAATACGCCCCTCGATTTTTCCGGCACGCATACGTGCGAAAATATCGTTGATATTGCTCAGCGGCTCGACTGCGATAGTGGCTTTGACTTTATGCCTTCCAGCGAAATCGAGCGCCTCCTGTAGATCTTTCCGCGTGCCGACAATGGAGCCGCGTACGGTAATGCCGTCCAGCACCATATCGAAAATAGAGAGATCGAATTTACCCGGCGGCAAGCCGTTGAGCACCATTGTACCGCCGCGCCGCAGCGTCCCGATAGCCTGCTCGAACGCCTTAGGCGATACCGCGGTTACCAGCACGCCGTGGGCGCCGCCGAACGCGTTACGGAAAACCTGAGCCGGATCCTCGTTACGGGCGTTTACCACCACGCTGGCGCCAAGACGCTGCGCAAACGCCAGTTTTTCATCATCAATATCTACCGCCGCGACATTTAATCCCATCGCCACGGCATACTGCACCGCCATATGCCCCAGCCCGCCAATACCGGAAATCACCACCCACTGGCCAGGCCGGGTATCGGTCATTTTTAGCCCTTTGTAGACGGTAACGCCTGCGCAAAGGATAGGGGCGATTTCTGCATATCCGACATTATCCGGCAATATGCCGACGTAATTCGCATCGGCGAGGCAATATTCAGCAAAGCTGCCGTTAACCGAGTAGCCTGCATTTTTCTGGCTCAGACAAAGCGTTTCCCAGCTGTCGAGGCAGTGTTCGCAATGGCCGCACGCCGAATAGAGCCAGGGTATCCCGACGCGGTCGCCCAGCTTGAGATGCGTAACATCCGGCCCTTTCGCCACTACTTCCCCGACGCCTTCATGGCCTGGAATAAAGGGCAGCACAGGTTTCACCGGCCAGTCGCCTTCCGCCGCATGCAGATCGGTATGGCATACGCCGGTCGCGGCGATTTTGACCAGAACCTGGCCCGGCCCTACTTCCGGCACCGGCACCTGCTCAATAATTAACGGCTCGCCAAAGGCTTTCACTACCGCAGCTTTCATCGTTTTCATGATTTATCTCCAGTTAGTCAGGCTCATAAACCAATGTGCACGACTTTGTTATGCACAGCGTTGATATAAAGCAGGGTAAAATGGAAACAGGCCGTGTGACAATATTGAAAAGCGTAACGTGCGGACAGCAATGTAGCCGTGTCCGCACGCTATGAGAGGATTAATCGCGGAAGTTTTTAAACTGGAAAGGTTGACCGAGGTTGCCGCCGCGCACCAGCGCCATCGCGCCCTGCAGATCGTCACGCGACTTGCCAGTTACGCGCAGTGAATCGCCCTGAATCTGCGTCTGCACCTTCAGCTTGCTGTCTTTAATCAGCTTGACGATTTTTTTTGCGACTTCGGTCTCAATGCCTTTTTTCATTTTGGCATCGACGCTCCAGTTTTTGCCGCTGTGCTCGATCTCCTCAGGAATATCGAGCGCGGCGCCCTCGATGCCGCGCTTGAGCAGTTTCTCACGCAACATATCCACCAGCTGTTTCACCTGAAAATCGGACTCGCTGGTCACTTTGATGGTTTCATTCTTTTCGTTGAGCTCGAAACTGGCGCTCACGTTGCGAAAATCGAAGCGGGTTGTTAATTCACGGTTGGCGTTTTCGACCGCGTTGCGAACTTCCTGCATGTCGATTTCTGAAACGATATCGAAAGATGGCATCTCTTCTTCTCCTGACGCTAAAGTGACATGCATAATACGCGTCTTACCGCACTAAACAAAATCAGGCTGCGCACAACGCTATACTTATTATCGCTGTGTATTAAAGAATAAACGACAAACCCGGATACGGGAGGCAGTATGAAAATTACCGTGTTGGGTTGCGGGGCTATTGGCCAGGTCTGGCTTACGGCCCTTGCACGCCAGGGCCATGACGTTCAGGGATGGCTGCGCGTACCGCAGCCCTACTGCTCCGTCAACGTGATTGATTACCAGGGCAGGGTGAGCAATAACACCTTTATCGCCAACGATCCGCTGTTTCTGGCTGACAGCCAGCTGCTGCTGGTGACGCTAAAGGCGCCGCAGGTTTCGCCCGCGGTGCGTAACCTGCAGAGCGTGCTGTCAGAAGATTGTCCCATCCTGCTGCTGCACAACGGTATGGGTACGCTGGAGGAGCTGAAAGGCCTCAGCCAGCCGCTGCTGCGCGGCATCACTACGCATGCGGCGATGCGCGACGGCACCGTGATAAAACACGTCGCCAGCGGCATTACCCACATCGGCCCGGCTAACCGCAAAAGTGCGGCCTACAGCGACCTCGCCGATATTCTGCACGCGGCGCTGCCGGACGTCGCCTGGCATGACAATATCGGCGCCGCCTGCTGGCGCAAGCTGGCGGTAAACTGCGTTATCAATCCGCTCACCGTTGAGCACGACTGCCAGAACGGCGCGCTGCGCGCCTGGCCGGAGCAGATCGATATGCTCTGTCAGGAGCTGAGCTGGGTCATGGAGCGCGAAGGCCAGCATATCACCGCCGACAGCCTGCGAGACCTCGTTTACAACGTGATTGAAACCACAGCGGCTAACACCTCCTCGATGCTGCAGGATGTGCGGGCGCAGCGTCTGACTGAAATAGATTACATTACCGGGTTCCTGCTGCGCCGCGCGCGCGCGCAGGGCATCGCCGTACCGGAAAACACCCGCTTATATGAGCTTGTAAAACGCAAGGAGTCCCATTATGACCGCGAACACGCCAGTTCTGGTATGCCTCGCACATGGCAGTGAAGAGACCGAGGCGGTTACCACCATCGATTTGCTGGTGCGCGGCGGTCTGAAGGTCGTTACCGCCAGCGTAGAGAGCGACGGCGCGCGTGAAATCGTCTGCTCGCGCGGCGTACGCCTGCTGGCCGATGCGCCGCTGGTGGAGGTTGCCGACGACGACTACGCGGCGATTGTACTGCCGGGCGGTCTGAAAGGCGCGGAGACCTTCCGCGACAGCCCGCTGCTGGTGGAAACGGTGCGCCAGTTCCATCTTTCCGGCCGCATCGTTGCGGCGATCTGCGCGGCGGCCGGCACCGTGTTGGTGCCGCACGATCTCTTCCCGGTCGGCAATATGACCGGATTCCCGGGTTTAAAAGAGACGATTCCAGCGGAGAAATGGATGGAGAAACGCGTGGTGTGGGATCCACGCGTTAATCTGCTGACCAGCCAGGGGCCGGGTACGGCGATGGATTTCGCGTTAAAGCTGATCGATCTGCTGGCAGGAAAAGAGAAAGCGGCGGAAGTTGCGTCCCAGCTGGTGCTGGCGGCGGGTATCTACGATTACAGCGAATAACGATCTTCCGTCCGTCGACGGCTAAAACAGGTCGCCGACGGACAGCGTCTTTTACGGACGATAAACCTTCACGTTTTTAAAGCCCTGCTCATGCAGATAGAGCGCCTGCAGCTTGCTCATCACGCCGCGATCGCAGTAAAGCAGCCAGGTTTTGCTCTGGTCGAGATCGGCGAACTGGCTGCTGAGCTTGTAGAACGGCAGCGATTTCACCTCGGTGCCCTGTAGCGCCAGCGGTTTGTCTTCCTGCTCGTCGATGGCGCGGATATCAAGCACCACATCGTCGCTGCCGAACGAATCCACGGTTTCGACTTCTACCACTTCCTCTTCGGCCTGCTCAGCGATATCGCGAATATCGACGTTGCTCGCCTCTTCCACCACGCGCTGCAGGATGCTGAAGTCGAAATGCTGCTCTTCCGCTTCAATCTTCGCTTTCACCGCTTTTACCGTCGGGCTTTTAGAAATCACGCCGCAATATTCCGGCATGGTGCGGGCAAAATCTTCGGTGCCGATGTCGCGCGCCACCTTGATGATGTGCTCTTTATCGTGCGAGATCAGCGGACGCAGGATCAGGGTATCGGAGGCGTTATCGATCAGGCGCAGGTTGGTCAGCGTCTGGCTGGATACCTGGCCCAGCGCTTCGCCGGTCACCAGCGCCTGAACGCCATAGCGCTCTGCGACCATTGACGCGGCGCGCACCATCATGCGCTTCAGCACCACGCCCATCTGGCCGTCATCCACTTTTTCCAGAATCTCGCCGACTACCGGCTCGAAGTTAATCGCCACAAAGCGTACGCGATGCGAGCGGCCGAAGCGGTTCCAGATATAGTGCGCAACCTGACGTACGCCGATCTCATGCGCTGCCCCGCCGAGATTAAAGAAGCAGTAGTGTACGCGACAGCCGCGGCGCAGCAGCATATAGCTGGAGACGCCGGAGTCGAATCCGCCGGAGATCAGCGACAGCACATCTTCCTGCGTGCCGATCGGGAAGCCGCCCAGCCCCTCATAGCGTCCGGTGATCAGCAGCAGGCGATCGTTCTCGATTTCGAGATGTACGGTAACGTCCGGCTTGTTAAGCTGCACCTTCGCGCTGGCGATATGCTGATTCAGACCGCCGCCGACGTAGCGCTCTACGTCCTGCGAGCTAAACTCATGTTTACCGCGGCGCTTAACGCGCACGCAGAAAGTTTTGTTTTGCAGGCTGTCGCCATAAAGCGCCAGCGTCTGCTCAAAAATATCGTGCACGTCGGTATAGGCACGATCTTCAACCGACAGCACATGGTGAATGCCGGGAATGCGGGTGAGCTCATCCACAATCACGCCGCGCAGCCCTTCGTCTTTCGAACGGACTTCGATGTGATCCCAGTGACGCACCACGGCGATATCCTCGCCGACGGTTTTCAGCACGTTGCGAATATTGCTGGTGAGGATTTTAATAAAGCGCAATCGCACCGACTGACTTTTGATGGTGATTTCGGGAAATAACTTGATGATAAACTTCATGGCGACACGAATTCGTTGGGCAAATAAGTGCGAGCACGCGGCACTTAGCTGGTAAAATCACAAAAATTGCGGGCTAAAGGGCGCATCCGCATCCGAGGCGCGAGAGTATATCACCTTTGTCAGATGACTGCTTCTGCAACCGCAGTCACATTGATTATTTTGCTAATCAAACGCTCTCCGCTACCATGACCGATTACGAGATAAAGTCTTACACGTGAGTCGACACTGAATATGCCGAAAAAAGCCGAACCGCCCGCTAGTTTTGAAACCTCCCTACAGCAGCTGGAGCAGATCGTCAGCCGGCTGGAGAGCGGCGAGCTGCCGCTTGAAGAGGCGCTGAATGAGTTTGAGCGCGGCGTACAGCTGGCGCGCAACGGTCAGCAAACGCTGCAACAGGCCGAGCAGCGCGTACGCATTCTGCTCAGCGACGATAAAGAGGCCGATCTCAGCCCCTTCACACCGGAAAAAGAGTAATGGATTTTATTCACCTGCTGAGCGTTTATCCGGAACGCGCAAACGCTGCGCTGTCGCGCTTGTTAGAGCCGCTTCCCTTTCAGAGTTCTCCTCTGGTTAATGCCATGCGTTATGGGGCATTATTGGGCGGTAAACGCCTGCGTCCTTTTCTGGTCTACGCCACCGGCGAAATGTTTAACGCGGACCCGACGAGCCTCGATGCGCCTGCCGCCGCCGTGGAATGCATTCACGCCTACTCCCTGATCCATGACGACCTGCCAGCGATGGATGACGACGCGTTACGCCGCGGTCAGCCGACCTGCCATATTAAGTATGGCGAAGATACGGCGATACTCGCAGGCGATGCGCTGCAAACCCTGGCGTTCTCTATTCTGGCCGAAGAGCCGATGCCGGGCGTCAGCGACGCAAACCGCATCGCAATGATCGCCGAACTGGCGCGCGCCAGCGGCGTAGCGGGCATGTGCGGCGGCCAGGCGCTCGATTTAGCGGCGGAAGGCCAGCGCGTCGGGCTGGCGCAGCTGGAGCAGATCCATCGCCATAAAACCGGCGCGCTGATCCGTGCCGCCGTACGTCTTGGCGCGCTTGCGGCAGGCGAACGCGGACGCAACGCGCTGCCCGCGCTGGATCGCTACGCTGACGCTATTGGTCTCGCGTTTCAGGTGCAGGACGATATTCTTGATGTGGTAGGCGACAGCGCGGTTACCGGTAAAAAACAGGGTGCCGATCAGGATCTGGATAAAAGCACCTACCCGTCGCTGCTGGGGCTTGATAACGCCCGAGCGAAAGCCAGGGAGCTTCACCAGCAAGCGCTGAGCGCGCTGGATATTCTTGCGGCGCAATCGTTAGACACCACAGCATTGCAGGCGCTGGCAAGCTTCATAATTGAACGCGACAAATAACTTCCATAATGAGTCTCTGATGAGTTTTGATATTGCAAAATACCCGACACTGGCGCAGGCAAGCACCGTTGAGGAGCTGCGTTCTCTCCCGAAAGAGACGCTTCCGGCGCTGTGCGATGAACTCCGTCAATACCTGCTGGACAGCGTGAGCCGCTCAAGCGGCCATTTCGCTTCGGGTCTGGGCGTCGTCGAGCTGACCGTCGCGCTGCATTACGTCTATAACACCCCGTTCGATCATCTGGTGTGGGACGTCGGACATCAGGCCTACCCGCATAAAATTCTGACCGGCCGCCGCGATCGCATCGGTACCATTCGCCAGAAAAACGGCCTGCACCCTTTCCCGTGGCGCGGCGAGAGCGAATATGACGTGCTGAGCGTCGGCCACTCTTCGACTTCGATCAGCGCCGGGCTGGGCATGGCGGCGGCGGCGGAGCGCGAAGGCCTGGGCCGCCGCACCGCCTGTATCATCGGCGACGGCGCTATCACCGCCGGTATGGCGTTTGAGGCAATGAACCACGCGGGCGATATTAAGCCCGATATGCTGGTGATCCTTAACGACAACGAGATGTCGATCTCCGAGAATGTCGGCGCGCTGAACAACCGTCTGGCGCAGATCCTCTCTGGCAAAACTTACTCGCGCCTGCGCGAAGGCGGCAAACGTGTGCTGGGCGGACTGCCGCCGATCAAAGAGCTGGTGAAGCGCACCGAAGAGCACCTGAAAGGCATGGTGGTGCCAGGCACGCTGTTTGAAGAGCTGGGCTTTAACTATATCGGCCCGGTCGACGGTCACGACGTCCTGACGCTGGTCACCACGCTGAAGAACATGCGCAGCCTGAAAGGGCCGCAGTTCCTGCATATTATGACCAAAAAGGGCAAAGGCTACGCGCCGGCAGAAGAAGACCCGATCGCCTGGCACGCAGTGCCGAAGTTCGATCCCGCCAGCGGTGCGCTGCCTAAAAGCGCCGAAGGGCTGCCGAGCTATTCCAAAATTTTCGGCAACTGGCTGTGCGAAATGGCGCAGGACGATCCGAAGCTGATGGCGGTTACGCCCGCGATGCGTGAAGGCTCCGGCATGGTGGAGTTTTCACGACGCTATCCTTCCCAGTATTTCGACGTGGCGATTGCTGAACAGCACGCGGTCACCTTCGCCGCTGGTATGGCGATTGGCGGCTATAAGCCGATTGTGGCGATCTACTCGACTTTCCTGCAGCGCGCCTACGACCAGGTGATCCACGACGTGGCGATCCAGAAGCTGCCGGTGCTGTTCGCTATCGATCGCGGCGGCATCGTCGGCGCCGACGGCCAGACTCACCAGGGCGCATTCGACCTCGCGTTCCTGCGTTGCGTGCCGGAGATGGTGATTATGACGCCGAGCGACGAGAACGAATGTCGTCAGATGCTCTATACCGGCTATCACTATCAGGACGGCCCGAGCGCGGTACGCTATCCGCGCGGCAATGCGGTCGGCGTCGAGCTGACGCCGCTGCAGAGCCTGCCGCTCGGCAAAGGCGTGGTGAAGCGCAAGGGTGAGAAACTGGCGATCCTCAACTTCGGCACGCTGCTGCCTGCGGCGGCGGAAGCGGCGGACGCGCTCAACGCCACGCTGGTGGATATGCGCTTCGTTAAGCCGCTGGATGAGGCGCTGATCGCCGAACTGGCGCAGAGCCATGAGTCGCTGGTCACGCTGGAAGAAGGCGCGATCAAAGGCGGCGCGGGCAGCGGCGTCAATGAAACCGTGATGGCGAAGCGTCTGCGCGTGTCGGTGCTCAACCTGGGTCTGCCGGACGAATTTATCCCGCAGGGCACTCAGGATGAAGTGCGTCGCGATTACCAGCTGGACGCGCAAGGCATTCAGCAGCAAATTCGCGACTGGCTCGTTCAGTAAAAACCCCTGCCCTCCTCTCCTGCTATGCTTAGCTGATTGTTTAATGCATAGCAGGAGTCTTCATGAAAACCACGCAGTTAGGCAACACCGACCTTCAGGTTTCCCGTCTCTGCCTCGGCTGTATGACGTTTGGCGAACCGGATCGCGGTCGTCACGCCTGGACGCTGCCGGAAGAGAGCAGCCGCCCGCTGATCCGTCAGGCGCTGGAAGCGGGCATCAACTTTTTCGATACCGCGAACAGCTATTCCGACGGCAGCAGTGAAGAGATTGTCGGCCGCGCCCTGAAAGAGTTTGCGCGGCGCGAGGATGTTGTGGTTGCCACCAAGGTTTACTTCCCGCTCAGCAACCTGTCGCAGGGTCTGTCGCGTAAAAATATTATGCAGTCGATCGACGACAGCCTGCAGCGTCTGGATATGGAGTATGTCGACCTGCTGCAAATTCACCGCTGGGATTATGAGACGCCGCTGGAAGAGACGCTGGAAGCGCTGAGCGACGTGGTAAAAGCGGGTAAAGCGCGTTATATCGGCGCCTCTTCCATGTACGCCTGGCAGTTCGCTAAAGCGGTATACACGCAGCGCCAGCATGGCTGGGCGCAGTTCGTCAGCATGCAGGATCAGTACAACCTGATTCAGCGTGAAGAGGAGCGTGAGATGCATCCCCTTTGTCTGGCGGAGAATATCGCCGTGTTGCCCTGGAGCCCGCTGGCGCGCGGCAGGCTGACGCGTCCCTGGGGCGAAACCACGGCGCGTTCAGCATCAGATGAGTTCGGCAAAACCCTCTACAGCGCCACGGAAGAGAACGATGCGGTTATCGCACAGCGCGTAGAGGCGATTGCCGCGCAGAAAGGCGTTAGCCGCGCGCAGGTCGCGCTCGCCTGGCTGTTGCATAAGCCCGCCGTTACCGCGCCGATTATCGGGGCGTCACGCACCGAGCAGTTAGCGGATCTTGTGAAAGCAGTTGAGGTCACGCTGAGCGCGGAAGAGATTGCCGAGCTGGAGTCGGTCTATCAGCCTCACCCGGTGGTAGGATTCGAATAAGGTTCTTTTCAGGCCGCACGACACTGGCGGAAGCGGGTGGCGTGGGCAGAAGAGCAAAGCGTCCCGCGCCAGGGATGGCGCGGGCCGAGCGAGCATGGATGCCTTGAGCGACTTTGCGATCGGCCCATGCCACCCGCATGGGCACGTTATATCAGCCTGTCAGAATCCCAGCCAGCGCCCCGCCCCATAGAGCAGCGCCGCTGAGATCACGCCGGCGATAATATCATCCACCATAATCCCCATGCCGCCGTGAACGTTGCGGTCGAACCAGCGGATCGGCCAGGGCTTCCACATATCGAAAATGCGGAATATGACAAAACCGGCCAGCACCCACTGCCAGGTATGCGCCGGAATCGCCATCAGCGTAATCCACATGCCGATAAACTCATCCCAGACAATGCTGCCGTGATCGTGCACGCCCATATCTTTGGCAGTGCGGTGACAAAGATATACGCCAAGACTGATCCCCAGCAGCACGATCAGCGAGTAGAGATCCTGCGGCAGCCGCGCCATCAGCCACCAGAAAGGGATCGCCGCCAGCGATCCCATCGTGCCTGGCACAAAAGGGCTTAATCCGCTGCCAAAACCGGTAGCGAGCAGATGCCAGGGATTGCGCATGCGCAGGCGGCTTTTCGCCACATCCTTATTTAGCGTCAAAATGATCAAATCCCTTATGACTGAAGGTAACCTGTTTGCCATCCTCCAGCAGCGTCAGCCCTTCTGCTTCCGGCATCAGCTGCCCGATACAGGTAAAGGGCACGCCAAGATGGCCCAGCGCGACGTCGAGCGCGCCGCGGTTTATCTCCGGTACGGTAAAGCAAAGCTCATAATCCTCGCCGCCGCTCAGCGCCCAGCGCTGCACCTGCTCAGGCTCGAAGTGGTCGCGCAGCGCAGATGACAGCGGCAGCGCGTCAAGATTAAGCCGCGCGCCGCAGCCGCTCGCCTTGAGAATATGGCCGAGGTCGGAAATCAGCCCGTCGGAAATATCGATTGCCGCCGAGGCGAGCGAGCGCAGCGCCTGTCCCTGCAGGATGCGCGGCATCGGCCGCAGGTGGCGCTTAATCAGCACTTCATGCACCGCCGGATCGTCAATGCGGCGATGATGCTGCAGCAGCGCCAGACCCGCCGCGCTGTCGCCCAGCGTGCCGGTCACGTAAATCCAGTCGCCCGGCTTCGCACCTGAACGTTTCAGCGCGCGCCCCTGCGGCACCAGGCCGTGAATGCCAAGCGTCAGGCTCAGCGGACCGCGCGTGGTATCGCCGCCCACCAGCTGCATATCGTAATACTCCAGCAGCTCGAACAGGCTTTCGCTGAAGGCTTTCAGCCAGGCCTCGTTGACCTCCGGCAGCGTCAGCGCCAGGGTCAGCCACGCCGGATCGGCGCCCATTGCCGCCAGATCGCTGAGATTAACCGCCAGCGCTTTATAGCCGAGATCGGCAGGATGGATATCGCGTAAAAAGTGGACGCCCGCCACCAGCGTATCGGTGCTGATCGCCAGCGTCTGTTTCTCCGGCACGCTCATCAGCGCGCAGTCGTCGCCGATGCCGGTTTCGACATCCCGGCGGCTGCGGGTTCTGCGATTGAAATAGCGTGCAATGAGTTCGAATTCGCCACAGGACATGATTGCGTTCCGCTTACTGATGAAAAAAGGCCAGCAAGCTGGCCTTTTCTTTATTTGCGATTGGGTCTGATTTGTGGAGCGGCTTTATCCAGCACGCCGTTGACGAACTTATGGCTGTCTTCAGCGCCAAACACTTTCGCCAGCTCGATACCTTCGTTGATGGCCACTTTATAGGGCACATCATCGCGCTTGCTCAGTTCATACAGCGAAATACGCAGGATTGCTTTTTCTACCTGGCCCAGCTCTTCCAGCTGGCGCGACAGGTAAGGTTTCATCAGCCCATCCAGATACGCGCTGTTGGTCGCCACACCGGACAGCAGTTCGCGGAAATAGGTAATGTCGACGTCTTTGACGTCTTGTTCCGCCAGAAACTGGTATTCCACATCGGCAATGTCGTTTTTAGACAACTGCCAGGAGTAGAGCGCCTGGACAGCGCACTCGCGGGCGCGGCGACGAGCAGCAGGTTTCACAAAATTCCCCTTACAAAAATCAGGCTTTGATGGCTTTCAATACGTTAATCATTTCGAGTGCGGTCAGGGCCGCTTCGGCGCCTTTGTTACCCGCTTTGGTACCGGCACGCTCAATAGCCTGCTCGATATTTTCCGTGGTCAGCACGCCGAACGTTACCGGGATTTCGCTGGTCATCGCGACATTAGCGATGCCGGAGCTGGCTTCGCCGGCGACATATTCAAAGTGAGCGGTGCCGCCGCGAATAACGGTGCCCAGCGCCACAATGGCGTCGTGCTTGCCGCTGTTCGCCAGCGCGCGGGCTGCCAGCGGCAGTTCGTACGCGCCTGGAACCCAGACGACGGTGATGTTTTCATCTTTCACCTGACCGATACGCTTCAGGGCATCGATCGCGCCGTCCAGCAGGCTGTCGTTGATGAAGTTGTTAAAACGCGCGATGACGATGGCAACATTGGCCTCAGGCGTGGCAACAGCAGCTTCGATAACTTTCATACTTATCCTTTCAGGGTTTTGTTATGGCCCCGCAGGGGGGCGGATTCTATCACACTCTTTGGCGGCGTGCTCTCGCTTTTCCGCCGCCGTCAGCGCGGCGTCAGCGTCAGGCGGAGATCGGGGCCGACCTGGCGCACGTCGCAGAATGAAAAGGCTGGCGCATCAGCCAGATGCTGCAGGCCAGGCAGCTGGCACAGGCCGCGCGCGGCGTCGCCGAGCAGCGTTGGTGCCAGATAGACAATCAGCTCATCCACCACGCCCGCCTGCAGCAGCGCGCCAGCCAGCGACGCGCCCGCTTCGACCCACAGGCTGTTCACCTGTCGTTTGCCGAGCAGCATCATCAGCGCCACCAGATCGAGCTGCTCGCCGCGCCGCGGCACAGCAATCTGCGTCACGCTCTCCGGCCAGGGCTGCTCATCAGGCGCGGCGCGCATCAGCCAGGTTTCGCCCGGCTGCGTAATCAGTTTATGCTGCGGCGTGACCCGGTTGCGGCTGTCCACCACCACGCGCAGCGGCTGGCGCAGCGCAGCTTCGTCCAGCAGCGAACGCGACTCTTCATCCAGCTCTGGCCAGCGCACCGTCAGCGAAGGATTGTCCGCCAGTACGGTGGCGCTGCTGCTGAGAATAGCGGAGCTTTGCGCGCGCAGACGCTGCACGTCTCGACGGGCGGCGGCCGAGGTAATCCACTGGCTTTCGCCGCTCGCCATGGCGGTACGGCCATCCAGCGAGGCGCCGAGCTTGAGCTGAACAAAAGGAAAACCGGTACGCATACGCTTCAGGAAGCCGCGATTCAGCGCCTCCGCTTCCGCCATCATCAGGCCGTGGCTCACCGCGATGCCCGCCTGCTGCAGGCGATAGAGGCCGCGCCCGGCGACCTGCGGATTGGGATCCTGCATCGCCGCGACCACGCGACTGACGCCGGCGGCGATCAAGGCGTCGCAGCAGGGCGGCGTGCGGCCGTGATGGCTGCAAGGCTCGAGCGTAACGTAAGCGGTCGCGCCACGCGCCCTGTCGCCCGCCATACGCAGCGCGTGCACTTCGGCGTGCGGCTCACCGGCGCGCTGATGCCATCCTTCGCCGACTATCTCGCCGTCGCGCACGATAACGCAGCCCACGTTGGGATTAGGCGTCGTCGTGAAACGTCCGCGCCGCGCCAGCTCCAGCGCGCGCGCCATATAGCGTTCATCAGTCATGGTTAATCCTGTAACTTCGCGATCTCCGCGCCGAAATCGCGAATATCTTCAAAGCTGCGGTAGACCGAGGCGAAACGGATATAGGCGACCTTATCCAGCTTTTTCAGCTCGTCCATCACCAGATTGCCGATCAGCTTGCTGGGAATTTCCCGCTCGCCGGTGGCGCGCAGCTGGGTTTTGATATGGTTTACCGCGCTTTCGACCGCATCGGCGCTCACCGGACGCTTCTCCAGCGCCTTCATCATGCCGCTGCTGAGCTTGTCTTCGTTAAAGGGTTCGCGCACGTCATTGCTTTTCACTACCCGCGGCATCACCAGCTCCGCCACTTCGAAGGTGGTGAAACGCTCATGGCACACCAGACACTGCCGGCGACGCCGCACAGACGATCCTTCGCTGACCAGACGGGAATCAATGACTTTCGTGTCCACAGCAGAGCAAAATGGGCAGTGCATGACGGTTCCTGACGCTAAATAAATGGGCCACACAGTGTAGCGCGAATGGCAAGTCAACAAAATGTATAAGCGTGCCTTTCCACTTTTGCCTTTCGGCAGGAGACGTAGCGAGAAAATGTCTATGCTTAATGATGTCGTCAGAAAGGCGGCTTACACCACGACAATCTGGAGGATATATGGGTTTGTTTAACTTTGTGAAAGAGGCAGGCGAAAAACTGTGGGACGCAGTGTCCAGCCATGATGACGCCAGCAAAAAGCTGAAGGAGCACATCGACAAGCTGGGCTTACCGGACAGCGACAAAGTGAACGTGGCGGTAAACGGCGACACCGTAACGGTGAGCGGCGACGGCATTTCTCAAGAGCTGAAAGAGAAAATTTTGGTGGCGGCCGGTAACGTTGCAGGCATCACCAAAGTCGACGACCAGGTTAAAACAACCGACAACGCGCCGGAAGCGGAGCTCTACACCGTGAAAAAAGGCGACACGCTGAGCGCGATCTCAAAGACCGTTTATGGCAACGCCAACGAATACAACAAAATTTTCGAAGCCAATAAACCGATGCTGACGCATCCTGATAAAATCTATCCAGGCCAGGTATTACGTATTCCTAAATAACGGAAAAGGAACGCTTTATGATCAGGACGGTTTGGGCGCCGCTGGCGTGTACGATAGCGCTGTTAAGCGGCTGTAGCTCGACGCCTACCAGCCCAAAAGTGAATCAGCTGCATCAGGAAGTGAGCCAGCTGAATCAGCAGATGCGCCACCTGACCAGTCAGGCGAGCGCTATCGAAATCCAGGGGCAGCTTAACAGCAACTCGACGCAGGGTGCCTGGCTGGTGCCGCAGGCTAACACGCCGGTGGAGCTGCAAACCCAGCTCGGCAAGCTGCGCCTCTCGCTGACGCGCCTTGCCGCGGAAGCCAACGGCTCACGCGCCAACCTCACCATTAGCGCGGCAGAGAGTCAGGCCGTTCCGGCGCTGCACGCGCGCGTGGTGTGGGGCGAGCGAGACCCAGCGACGGGTAAACCGCTGGAGGCGAGCAGCCTGAGCCAGACTATCGATGTGCCCTCCACGCTGCTGCCGCGCGCCTCGGTAACGGTGCCGCTGCGTCTGAGCGGCTTCGCGCCGGATCAGCTCGGCTTTGTGCGCGTGCATGACGTGGTTGGCGACGCCCCTGCCGTTCCTGCCGCGCAGTAAAGAGAAGCGGACGAAGAGGGGAAAACAAAGCCGCGCCTGCGCGAGCGAGCCCCCTTCCCTCCCCTAAACAAAACGGGCTGCCAGATGGCAGCCCGTTTTTTATCACGCTCGCGCGTTACGGCATGATTGAAGGCTGATCCGCGCCCTCTTTCTCTACCTTCTGCACCAGCATATGTTCGCGCTTCATGCCCAGCTTCAGCGCCAGCGCGGAAGAGACATAAATCGACGAAATGGTACCGATGGTGACGCCGATCAGCATCGTCAGCGAGAAGCCTTTCAGCAGCGCGCCGCCAAAGATGAACAGGATCAGGATCATCGCCAGCGTGGTCAGCGAGGTGATCAGGGTACGGCTCAGCGTCTGGGTCAGCGACACGTTGGTGATATCGTAAGAAGAGCCGCGACGGATCTTGCGGAAGTTCTCACGAATACGGTCGGACACCACGATTTTATCGTTGAGCGAGTAGCCGATCACCGACATCAGCGAGGCGACGATCGTCAGATCGATCTCGATATGCGCCAGCGACAGAATGCCGCAGGTGATGATCACGTCATGCGCCAGCGCCAGTACGGTGCCGAGCGCCAGACGCCACTCAAAACGGAAGCCGATATAGATCAGAATTGCAATCAGCGCCGACAGCAGCGCCATCGCGCCCGCCTGCGCCAGGTCGCTGCCCACGCTCGGGCCAACGAACTCAATGCGCTTCACCGTCGCGTTCTGCTGGGTGGTCTGATTGATGATGGTAATGATCTTGTTGCCCAGCTCCTGCCCAGCCGGGCCGTCCATGGGCGCCATGCGCACCATCACGTCACGGCTGCTGCCGAAGTTCTGCACGATAGGATCGGCATAACCCGCTTTTTCCAGCCCGTCACGCAGCGTATCCAGCTCTGCGGGTTTCTCCAGCGCGATCTCGATCACCGTACCGCCGGTAAAATCGAGACCCCAGTTGAAACCGCGCACTGAGACCATGGCGACAGACGCCACGATCAGCAGGCCGGAGATAATAAACGCCAGCGTGTCCCAGCGCATAAAGTCGACGACTTTACGCCCGTGGTTCAGCTGTTCAATATTGTATTCCTGTGCCACAACGCACTCCTCAGATAGACAGCTTGTTGATGCGTTTGCCGCCGTACACCAGGTTCACGATGGCGCGCGTTCCAACGATCGCGGTAAACATCGAGGTGGCGATACCAATAGCGGTGGTAATCGCAAAGCCTTTAATTGAACCCGTACCAACGGCATACAGGATGATGACCTTGATCAGCGTCGTTACGTTAGCGTCGACGATACTGGAGAAGGCGCCTTTATAACCTTCGTGAATCGCCTGCTGCACGGAACGTCCGTTTCTCAGCTCCTCCTTAATACGCTCGTTAATCAGTACGTTCGCATCCACCGCAACCGCCAGCGTCAGCACGATACCGGCGATACCCGGCATGGTAAGCGTGGCGCCCGGCAGCAGCGACATGATGCCGACAATCAGCACCAGGTTGCACAGCAGCGCGCTGGTGGCGATCAGGCCGAACTTCTTATAGAACACCACCATAAACAGAATGGAGGCGATCAGGCCCCACAGGCAGGCTTCAAGCCCCTGCGTGATATTCTGCGCGCCCATGGTCGGGCCGATGGTGCGCTCTTCCACAATCTGAATCGGCGCAATCAGCGCGCCCGCACGCAGCAGCAGCGAGAGCTGGCGCGCTTCGTTCGGGTTGTTGATGCCGGTGATGCGGAAGCTGTTGCCAAGGCGAGACTGGATATTGGCGACGTTAATCACCTCTTCCTGCTTCACCAGCACCGCGCGGCCGTTGGCGTCTTTCTTACCGCTGTCTTTATACTCCACAAACAGGGTCGCCATCGGCTTGCCGATATTGTCCTTGGTGAAGTTAGACATGATATTGCCGCCCGCGCCGTCCAGCGAGATATTCACCTGCGGCTGGTTGTACTCATCCATGCTGGACGTTGAGTCGGTGATATGGTCACCGGTCAGGATCACGCGCTTGTAGAGCACAACCGGCTGGCCTTCACGCGTCTGTTTCACTTCCGAGTCACCCGGCACGCGGCCGTTGGCGGCGGCAGTCGGATCGGCGGTGGTATTAACCAGACGGAACTCCAGGGTAGCGGTGGCGCCGAGGATCTCTTTGGCGCGCGCGGTATCCTGGATGCCCGGCAGTTCAACCACGATACGGTCAGTTCCCTGACGCTGCACCAGCGGTTCGGCGACGCCGAGCTGGTTAACGCGGTTACGCAGGATGGTGATGTTCTGCTGAACGGCGTACTCGCGCGCTTCGCTGAGGCGCGCATCGCTCATCACCGCACGCAGCGCGTCGCTGCCGCTGGAAGAGATCACCAGGTCGCGATGGCGAGCGGTCAGCCAGTTAATCGCCTCATCACGGCTGTTGCCGTCGCGGAAACGGATTTCCACGCCGTAGTTGGCGATTTTATTGACGTTGGTATAGGGGATATTCTTTTCGCGCAGGTCGCTGCGCAGGCTGTCGGCATTCTGCTCCTGCAGCTTGCCCAGCGCGGTGTCCATATCCACTTCCATCAGGAAGTGCACGCCGCCGCGCAGATCCAGACCGAGCTTCATCGGTTCAGCCGCCAGCAGGCTCAGCCAGCGCGGCGTAGCCGGCGCGAGGTTAAGCGCGACGACGTAGTTTTCGCCAAGCTTATTCATAATCGCTTCACGGGCGCGCAGCTGCACATCCGTATTAGCGAAGCGCGCCAGGATGGCGCCATTTTCCAGCGCGAGGGATTTGCTCTGGATATTCTCTTGTTTTAACAGGTTCTGAATCTGATCCAGCGTTTGCTCACTGGCGGCGGCGCCGCGCGCGCCAGTGACCTGAACAGCCGGATCCTCACCATAAAGGTTGGGAAGTGCATAGAGCAGGCCGACAAGAATGACGACGACCAGCATCACGTACTTCCACAAAGGATAACGATTTAACACGGCAGTTCCCTTAGGGAAGTAAATATTAGAGCGCCTTCATCGTACCTTTCGGCAGGACGGCAGCCACGAAATCACGTTTGATAACCACTTCGTTGGTCTCGTTCAGGGCGATAGAAACATAGCCCGTGTCGGAAACCTTGGTCACGCGGCCTACCAGGCCACCGCTGGTCAGCACTTCGTCACCTTTGGAGATAGATTCCATCAGCTTTTTGTGCTCTTTCGCACGCTTCTGCTGCGGACGCAGGATCATGAAGTAAAAAATCAGGCCAAACACCACCAGCATGATCACCAGAGAATACGGACTTCCCTGCGACGGTGCACCTGCGGCTGCCACAGCGTCAGAAATGAAAAAGCTCATTTAATTTCCCTCATTAATAGAATTATCAGACGTTTAACGGCGGAACCGCTTTGCCCGTCCGTTGGTAGAACTCGCTAACAAAGCGCTCCAATTTACCCTCTTCGATAGCCTGGCGTAAACCCGCCATCAGGCGCTGGTAGTAGCGCAGGTTATGAATGGTATTCAGGCGCGCGCCGAGTATTTCGTTACAGCGATCAAGATGATGCAAGTAGGCGCGGCTGTAATTGCGACAGGTGTAGCAATCACACTCCGCATCCAGCGGCGAGGTGTCGTCTTTATGCTTCGCGTTACGGATTTTCACCACGCCGTCGGTGACAAACAGATGGCCGTTGCGCGCGTTGCGCGTCGGCATCACGCAGTCGAACATATCTATGCCGCGACGTACGCCTTCCACCAGATCTTCCGGCTTGCCGACGCCCATCAGGTAACGAGGTTTATCGTGCGGGATCTGGGGACAAACGTGCTCCAGGATGCGATGCATGTCCTCTTTCGGCTCACCCACCGCCAGGCCGCCCACAGCGTACCCATCAAAGCCAATCTCTACCAGACCTTTGACCGAGACATCACGTAAATCTTCGTAAACAGAACCCTGGATAATGCCGAACAGCGCGTTCTTGTTGCCCAGGCTGTCGAAGCGGTCGCGGCTGCGTTTTGCCCAGCGCAGCGACATCTCCATAGAGCGTTTCGCGTAGTCCCAGTCCGCCGGGTATGGCGTACACTCATCGAAGATCATCACGATGTCCGATCCCAGATCGAACTGAATCTCCATCGACTTTTCAGGATCGAGGAAGATCGGATCGCCGTTGATCGGGTTACGGAAGTGCACGCCCGCTTCGGTGATCTTACGAATATCGCCGAGGCTGAAGACCTGGAAGCCGCCGGAGTCGGTCAGGATCGGGCCTTTCCACTGCATAAAGTCGTGCAGGTCGCCGTGCAGCTTCATGATCTCCTGGCCGGGACGCAGCCAGAGATGAAAGGTATTGCCGAGAATAATCTGCGCGCCGGTCTCCTGTACCTCTTCCGGCGTCATGCCTTTAACCGTACCGTAGGTGCCCACCGGCATAAACGCCGGGGTTTCCACCACGCCGCGATCGAAAATCAGACGGCCACGGCGCGCGCGCCCGTCGGTAGTGTCGAGTTCAAACTTCACAAAGCCTCCATCAGAGAAACAGTCTGATGCGATGGTTAAACAAGCAGTTTACGGCGCAGCCATAAACCGGACGTCATCAGGCGCCGACTTTCTCGTGCGGCGCCTGCGGATTCTTAGTAATAAACATGGCGTCGCCATAGCTAAAGAAGCGATAGGCTTCGGCGACGGCAGCCCGATAGGCCGCCATAGTATGCTGATACCCGGCGAACGCCGACACCAGCATAATCAGGGTGGATTCCGGCAGGTGGAAATTGGTGATCAGCGCGTCGATCACCTGATATTCGTAGCCCGGATAGATAAAAATCTGCGTGTCGTCGAAGAAGGGCGCAATCAGCGCCTCTTTGCTCGCCTGCGCGGCGCTCTCCAGCGAGCGCACCGACGTGGTGCCAACGGCGACCACTTTATTGCCGCGCGCTTTGCACGCCAGCACCGCGTCAACCACCTCCTGCGGCACCTCAGCATATTCGGAATGCATCACATGCTCTTCAATGCTGTCGACGCGCACCGGCTGGAAGGTTCCCGCACCAACGTGCAGCGTGACGAACGCCATCTCTACGCCCTTCTCGCGTAGCGCGGCCAGCAAAGGCTCGTCGAAATGCAGACCGGCGGTCGGTGCCGCCACCGCGCCAGGACGCGCGCTGTAGACGGTCTGGTAAAGCTCGCGGTCCGCCTCTTCATCAGGACGATCGATATAGGGCGGCAGCGGCATATGGCCGACGCTGTTGAGGATATCCAGCACCGCGCGGTCGTCTTCGAAGGCGATCTCAAACAGCGTATCGTGGCGCGCCACCATGGTTGCTTTAACGCTTTCGTCATCGCCAAGCAGCAGCTGCGCGCCGGGCTTAGGCGCTTTGGAGGCGCGTACGTGCGCCAGCACGCGCTTATCGTCCAGCATGCGCTCCACCAGCATTTCGATTTTGCCGCCGCTCGCTTTACGGCCATAGACGCGCGCCGGGATCACCCGCGTATTGTTGAACACCAGCAGATCGCCGGGATTCAGCTTCTCCAGCACGTCGGTAAACACCCCGTGTGTCAGCTGCCCGCTCGGACCGTCCAGCGACAGCAAGCGACAACCGCTACGCTGCGCCTGCGGATAGTGGGCGATTAAAGATTCAGGCAACTCAAAAGCAAAATCGGCGACACGCATGGCTAACTTCTTACTCAGGCATAAAAACAGGCGGCACAGTTTAGCGGAAAAGCGGCCAATTCTGAACAACTGGCTGCGCGTTCGCACTTCTGGCTATAATGCGGCATGAACTTTCTTGCTCATCTTCACCTCGCTCACCTCGCCGAAAGCTCGCTGCTCGGCAACCTGCTGGCGGATTTCGTGCGCGGAAATCCGCACGAACTGTGGCCGACGCCGGTCGCTGACGGCATTCTGATGCACCGCCGACTGGATGCGATGACCGACGCGCTGCCTGAAGTGCAGGAAGCGCGCCCGCTGTTTCGTCCGCAGACGCGTCGCGTCGCGCCCATTACGCTTGACGTGGTCTGGGATCACTTTCTCGCCCGCCACTGGGACCAGATCTGCCCCGACATGACGCTGACCGCCTTCTCGCGCTTTGCCGAACAGCGCGTCGTGCCGCAGCTGGCGGGCACGCCGGAAAGCTTCCAGGCGCTGAACGCGGTGATGTGGCGCGAACGCTGGTTTGAGCACTATGCCGAGCCGACGCGCATGGCGCGCGTGCTCAACGGCATGGCTCAGCGGCGGCCGCGCCTCGCCGCGCTGCGCGACTCTTATCAGGACTTCACCGATCACTACGCCCTGCTGGAAACGCTGTTTTTCCGCTTCTATCCGCGCCTGATGACGCTGGCGCGCAGCAAAACGCTCTGATCTTTTCCCGACTTGCCAGCACTTCGCATTTCCGGCTTAATGAAACCCTGCTTAACAATAGCGCGCTCCCGGCGCGTTATTTCCGGCCCGTGATCGATTCAGCCTGTGATAAATGATAAGAGGGAAAGGATGTCATCCGCTTCGCAAACCGAAACAGACGCACGTTACCACTATGCCTGTGAAATCGCCCGCGCGGCGGCCAGCCGCGCCTATGCATGGTATCAGCAGCGCCAGCAGCTGGTGGTGGAACACAAGCGGGATTTACAGGATGTTGTCAGCGAGGCGGATCGCAACGTTGAAGATCTGATTAAAACCCTTATCGCCGAACGTTTCCCGGACGATGCGGTGCTGGGTGAAGAGAGCGGCGGCGACGTCGAAGGCGCCCGCTGGGTATGGGTCGTCGACCCTATTGACGGCACCGCCTGCTTCCTCAACGGCCTGCATAACTGGTGCGTCTCGCTTGCCGTACTGTGCGACGGCGAAGCGCTAATCGGCGTCGTCTGCGATCCAAACCATCAGGAGCTGTTTCACGCCCGCGCGGGTCGCGGCGCCTGGGTCAACGAGACGCGTTTGCAGGCGCATGGCGCGCAGCACCTCAGCGAGGGCGTGCTGGGGTTAAGCAACTCCAGCCGCGCGTCGACGGCTCAAACCGCCGGTTTCATTCAGGCCCTGCTTGAACAGGGCGGCATGTTCGTACGCATCGGCTCCGGCGCGCTCACCACCGCTTGGGCGGCCGCGGGACGTCTGATCGGCTACTACGAAGCGCATATGAATCCCTGGGACAGCCTGCCGGGTATCGTGCTGATGCGCGAAGCGGGCGGCGTTACCAACGACTATCTGGCCAACAACGGCCTGAAAAACGGTAATCCGGTGCTGCTCGCTAACCCGGCCATCTATGCGCAAGTCAACGCGTTGCTCGGCGCTGCTGCCGTTAAGCAAGCATAATCGCGCCTTCGTCTGAGACGCGGCTGGCTGGCCGCGTCGTTACCCTGCCCCGTCACGCGTTAATTCCGCCATTATCTCACTGTAACGCCTCTTATCTGTCGCGCATTTATCCATAACCTTCCCTACACCATTTTTTTAGCGCCATTACGGACTTTTCTATATTCACCCTCCGCATGATTTCATCGCCTTTTTTTCGCTTAACATAGTGGCGTCAATCATCCCTTTATCATTATTTATTTTGTTATTTGCTTATTTCGGCGACTGGATTCGCCGATTTCTTTATGGGCTGCGCCAGCGCATCAGCGGTATTCACTACCTTTGCCGATACTCGGGGAACCCAATAATGAAAACCCATTTACCCACAGATTATCGCGCGGATATTGATGGCCTGCGCGCCATCGCGATCCTGATGGTTGTGCTGTTCCACGCCGGCGTCAGCACGCTGCCGGGCGGCTATACGGGCGTCGATATTGCCTTTGTTATTTCAGGCTTTCTTATCGGCTCTATTCTCAGCCGTGACATCGCCTCCGGCCAGTTTTCACTCTTTCAGTTCGCTGTGCGACGTATTCGACGCATTGCACCTGCCCTGATGACCATGCTGTTCAGCCTGCTCTTTATCGGCTATTTCCTGCTCTCGCCGCTGGAATATAGCCAGCTGGCGAAATACAGCTTTGCCCTGTTTCTCTCGGTGCCCAATATTATTCTGCTAAAAGGCGCGGATTATTTCAGCGCCCCGGCAGATTTAAATCCGCTGCTGACAACCTGGTCGCTCGGCATTGAAGAGCAGTTCTATATTGCGCTGCCGATCATAATGCTGCTAGCGGCCAGAGCGCGCATCCCGATGTTCGTTGCGGTGGCGCTGCTGAGTCTGTTGTCGCTGGCGGGCTGCATCTGGCTGACGCCGCAAGAAAGCTCGCAGGCCTTCTATCTGCTGCCGACGCGCGGCTGGGAGCTGGGCGCCGGGGTGCTGCTGGCGCTGTGGAAGCCGAAACCCGTCGGCGGCGGCTGGGCCAGCCTCTTTACCCTCGCCGGGCTGGCGCTCATCGCCTTCTGCGCCCTGAGGCTGAATAAAAGCGACGCGTTTCCCGGCTATCAGGCGCTGTTGCCGGTGCTGGGGGCGTGCCTGATTATTATGGCGCGCGGCGCGCTCAGCCGTCTGGCGCTGGAAAACGCGCCGATGCGCTTTATCGGCAAACTCTCCTACTCCTGGTATCTGTGGCACTGGCCGCTGCTGGCGCTGGCGCGTATCTGCAGCGACGGACCGGTCAGCGTCAACCAGGGGCTGAGCATCAGCGCGATGGCGCTGGGGATCGCCTGGCTGACCTGGCGCTATGTTGAACAGCCCTTTCGCCGCCCGGCCAGCGCGCCGCGCCTCGTCATTCCTGCCTACAGCCTGATCTCGCTCGCCGCTGCCGCCGCGATGGTGGGCGTATGGAGCAGCGGCGGTCTCCCCTGGCGCGTTAACGACAAAGTGATCAGCGGCGAAACCTACAAAATTGACGCCCAGGCGAATCCCTGCCTGCTTGATACCGGCCCTAATCTGCCCTCGACGGATAAACGCTGTCAGCCGCAGACCTCGCGTCCCGGCATCGCGCTGGCAGGCGACAGCCATGCAGCGGCGATGCGCAGCGCCGTGGCACGCTACGCAGAAGCGCAGCATAAGCCGCTCTACCAGTTCACTAAAGTCGCCTGTCCGCTGCTGGCGGCGGGCGTTACGCGCGCGCTTTACCAGCAGCCGGCGCACGCCAGCCAGTGCGCGGCGTTCAATGAGGCGGTAATGAAAGAATTATTAAGCGACCGCATCGATGAGGTCGTGATCGCCGCCTCCTGGGCGTCAGGTATCGAAACCCTGCCCGGCGCTGGCTACCGCGATCTCACTCATCCCGATAAAGACAACCTCAGCGCCCTGAGCCAGGGCATGGGTGGGGTCATTGCCCAGCTGCGCCAGGCGGGCAAAAAAGTGGTGCTGATTGAGGAAGCGCCATCGCTCTCTCTCGACCCTCTGCGCTACAGCAACAACCGCAATATGCCGCTGCGCCGCGAACTGAGCCAGTGGCTAAGCGACTGGAAACCTCTGCCGACGCAGAACGCGCGTACCAGGCTCTATTCACTGCCAGAAGCGGATTTGACGCGGCTGCTGCGCAGCTATGAGCAGCGCGACGTGCGCGTGGTGTCGTTACAGGAGAATCTTTGCAATCGCAGCGGCTGTCTGGTGACCTGGCAGGGTCTGCCGCTCTATTACGACGATAACCATCTGAGCCCGCAGGGGGTGGAAATTGCGCTGGGCAGTCGCTGGTAGGTGGGCTGACAGAGAAGTCATAACGCTCCGAGCGCCAGAAAGGTTAAGGGGGGCATCACCCCCCTCTGATTATGCAGTCTTGCGTACCAGCTTATAGCCCGCCAGCAGCAGCACAATCCACACCACACCCACATAGAGCGAAATGCGCGTATCCGGGAAGTAGCCGATCAGCGCGATGATAAAGCCCAGGAACAACACGCCGAACAGTGATGTCCAGATGCCGCCCGGTACGGCAAACCGCAGCTTGCTCGCCGCCTCTTTGCCAATCTTACGGCGGAAGGCGATCTGCGACAGCAGGATCATAATCCACACCCAGACGGTGGCGAAGGTCGCCAGCGAGGCGATAACCAGAAAGACCTTTTCCGGCATCAGATAGTTGAGATAGACCGCTACCAGCATCGCTGCCATCATTACGACCACCGTTACCCAGGGAATGCCGCGCGCTGAGACCTTCATAAAGACTTTCGGCGCATGGCCCTGCTGCGCCATACCGTGCAGCATGCGGCCTACGCCGAACACGTCGCTGTTAATTGCCGACAGCGAGGCCGTCAACACCACGAAATTCAGGATAGAAGCGGCCGCCGCGATCCCCAGATGCTGGAAGGTCAGCACGAAAGGCGAGCCGCTGGTACCGACCTGATTCCACGGATAGATAGACATAATCACAAACAGGGTGCCGACGTAAAACACCAGAATACGCATCGGCACCGAGTTAATCGCGCGCGGAATCGACTGCGCCGGATCTTTGGCTTCGCCAGCGGTGATGCCGATAATTTCAATACCACCGTAGGCGAACATCACCATTTGCAGCGACAGCAGCATGCCGACCACGCCGTGTGCAAAGAAGCCGCCGTTGCTCCACAGGTTATGAATACCGGTCGGCTGGCCGCCGTTGCCGATACCCCAGAAAATCATGGCGAAACCGGCAATAATCATCACGACAATGGTGGCGACCTTAAAGAAAGAGAACCAGAACTCAACTTCGCCAAACACCTTCACGCTCATCAGATTGACGGCGCCGATAATCAGCACCACGCTCAGCACCCATATCCAGTGCGGCACGTCCGGGAACCAGACGCCCATATAGATGCCGAAGGCGGTAACGTCGGCAATGGCAACGATCAGGATTTCAAAGCAGTAGGTCCAGCCGGTGATGTAGCCCGCCAGCGGCCCAAGATAATCCTGCGCATAGCGCGAGAAAGAGCTGGCCTGCGGGTTGTTCACCGACATCTCGCCGAGGGCGCGCATGATGATATACGCCACCGCGCCGCCGATAATATAGGCGAGCAGCACGCTTGGTCCCGCCATTTTGATGGCATCCGCCGACCCGTAGAACAGTCCGGTGCCAATCGCCGATCCCAGCGCCATAAAACGGATGTGGCGCGTGCTCAGTCCGCGTTTGAGCTTGTTGGTTTCTTGCATAACAACCTGTACCTGTGAAAAGAAAAACCACGGGCAAGCCCGTGGTCGGAGAAAACAGCAGTGGCGGTTACGAGTGAACGCTAACCTGCTCGCGTCCTTTCACGCGATCCACAATCGCCGCAATCAGCAGCATCACCAGCGCGGGCGGCAGCCAGGCGAGTCCCTGGTCCGCCAGCGGCAGCTGCTGGCAGAACGCGGGCAGCATATCTTTAAAGCTGGTGGTTTTCACCCCGTCGATGATGCCGAAGATCAGGCTGACCAGCATGGTCGGCGCAATCAGGCGGCTGCTCTTGTTCCACCAGTTAAGGGTGAAACTCAGCACAACCAGCACAATGCAGGGCGGATAGATCGCCGTCAGCACCGGAATCGAAATCTGAATCAGATGGCTCAGGCCGAGGTTCGACACCACCATCGAGAACAGCCCCAGAATAAAGACCAGTGCTTTATACGACAACGGCAGGTGTTGCGCAAAAAATTCCGCACAGGCGCAGGTCAGGCCGACCGCCGTCACCATGCAGGCGACGAAAATCAGCGCCGCAAGGAAGAAGCTGCCCATGCCGCCGAAGGTTTGCTGCACGTAAGCGTGCAGGATCGCCGCGCCGTTCGCGCTCTGCGCCACCAGCGCGCCGCTGCCGTTGCCGAGCTTAAACAGGCTGAGGTAGACCAGCGTCAGGCCGACGCCCGCGATAAGTCCCGCCATCACGGTGTAGCGCGTCAGCAGGCTGGCGCTCTCAACGCCGCGCGAACGCGCCGCATTAACGATAACGATGCCGAACACCAGCGCGCCAAGGGTATCCATAGTGAGATAACCGTTAACGAAGCCGCTGGAGAAGGCAGCACGCTGATAATCTTCGGTGGCAGGCGCGATGGTACCTGCCGGCCAGATCAGCGCCGCAACGCCGAGCACCGTCAGCGCCACGATTTTCAGCGGCGCAAGGAAGTGGCCCACGGTATCCAGCAGCTTACCCGGATAGAGCGAAATGGCGATCACCAGCGCAAAGTAGATAAGGCTGTAAATGAACAGCGGCAGCGCGCCGTCGCCGGTCAGCGGAGCGATGCCCACTTCAAATGAGACGGTCGCAGTACGCGGCGTGGCGAACAGCGGGCCAACTGCCAGATAGCAGACGGTCGCCAGCACCAGGCCTGCGGCCTTGCCGATAGGTGAACTGAGCGCGTCAATGCCGCCGCCGACGCGCGCCAGCGCGATAACGGTCATGACCGGCAGGCCAACAGCGGTGAGCAGGAAACCAATGGCGGCGGTCCAGACGTGTTCGCCTGACTGAATACCGACCATCGGCGGGAAAATAATGTTACCCGCGCCAACAAACAGGGCGAACGTCATGAAGCCCAGCGCGAGGATATCCTTCGAGGTTAAGCGGTGTGTCATACAACTGTATAGCCTGTTACGAGTGTTGCGGTGGAAGTTGGGTTTCTGTTGTCCCCAAACCGCGCAATGACAACGATTTAGCGCACGATGCCAGAGCATTGTGCTTGCTGTAATCGAATCGCGCAGGTGATTTAAGCTGCTTTTGTTCTGTTCACAAGGGGGATGATGCGACAACGGCCGTTAGTAGAACGTTTATAGCGAAGAAAGGCAATACGGGATCGGAAAACCGGGAGCTTATGGCGGAAAACAGGATAAAAGTAGTGGAAACCGCGGTTATATCACCACAGGGCATCAGATGATGTGCTTATTTTTACCGCAGCGCGTGAGAAATTTCAGCATTGGCGCCCGTTGCTATGCACAAAAGGCGCGTATTACGCGCCTGTTTGCACAATTTTGCAGCGTTACCACACCTGACCGGCGATATCGACCACCAGGCGGATCTTCGCCCACTGCTGCTCTTCGCTCAGGCTGTTGCCCTCTTCGGTCGAGGCGAAGCCACACTGCGGGCTAAGGCAGATCTGATCCAGGCTGACAAACTTCGCCGCTTCCTGCAGGCGTGCTTTCACCTGCTCCGGATCTTCCAGCTCGCCGTTTTTAGTGGTCACCAGACCCAGCACCACTTTCTGATGGCCCGGCTTGATAAAGCGCAGTGGCTCAAAGCCGCCGGAGCGCTCGTTATCATACTCCAGGAAGAAAGCGTCGATATTCACGCCGCCGAACAGGATCTCCGCTACCGGCTCATAGCCGCCTTCGGAAATCCAGGTGGAGCGGAAATTGCCGCGACAGACATGCAGGCCCACGGTCAGATCGGCAGGCTTGCCCTCCAGCGCCTTGTTAAGCACGCGGGCATAGGTATGCGCCAGCTGCTCAGGATCGTCGCCGCGCTCGCGGATCTGACGCTTCTGATCTTCCGAACAGAGATAGGCCCAGACGGTATCATCCAGCTGCAGATAGCGGCAGCCCGCATCGTAAAAGGCTTTAATCGCCGTTTTATAGGTTTCGGCCAGATCGTCGAAGTAGTCCGCCAGATCGGGATAAACGGTCTCGTCGATCACCTTACGACCGCCGCGGAAGTGCAGCACGCTCGGGCTGGGAATGGTCATCTTCGGCACCGCATTGCCTGCGATACTTTGCAGGAAACGGAAATGCTGCAGCATCGGGTGATCGCGAAAGCCCAGCTTGCCCACCACGCGCACGCCGTGTGCTTTAGTCTGCACGCCGTTAAACTGAATGCCCTGCTCAGCTTCGAACAGCTCAACGCCCTCCAGCCCGCCGAAAAAGTCAAAGTGCCACCAGGCGCGGCGAAACTCACCGTCGGTCACCACCTGCAAACCGTTGGCGATCTGCTTAGTGACGACGTCGCGAATCGCTTCGTCTTCGACACGGGTCAGCTCGGTTTTATCGATCTGCCCAGCGGCATATTGCTCGCGCGCATTTTTAATCGCGGCGGGACGCAGGAAGCTGCCGACGGTATCGGCGCGGAAGGGGGCGGTCTGTACGGTCATCTTCACTCCTGGCACCCTGACCGTTAATTACGGCAGGGAATAATTACGCTAAGTTATGTGCAGCCATCTGGATGGCTAAACGTCTGGAAACAGAGTGACATGAGCGCGGTTCATCTGCAACAGAAGAAATTTCAGCGGTGATGAAAAAAATTCATGTTAGCGTTCACTGCGCCTCAATCGCCGCCAGCGCCTGCGCGCGCTGCGCCGCCGATAATGGCAGATAGCCCGCCTCGCTGACTCGCTGCTGCCCCTGCGGCGAGAGCACCTGATGCAAAAAGGCATTCACCAGCGGCGGCAAGGGTTTGCCAGGAGGTTTATTAACGTAGATATAGAGCGGACGCGCCCAGGGATAGCGCCCGCTGCGGATAGAGTCGGCGTCCGGTGCGACCGCCGCGCCCTGCCCATCGACCACGGCGAGCATTTTCACGCCGCTGAGATGAAAGCCGAAGCTGGCGTAGCCGATGCTGCGCGGATTGGCGGCGACCGCCTGTACCACGGCCGCCGAGCCGGGAAACTCCGCCACGTCAGAACGAAAGTCGCCGTTGCACAGCGCCTGCTGTTTAAAGAAACCCCAGGTCCCGGAAGCGGAATTGCGCCCGTAGCGCTGGATCGGTCGGCGCGCCCAGTCGGGCTGGCGCTCGCCCATCTCGCCCCAGCGCGTTGGCACCTGAGTCGCGCCGCACAGGCGCGTCACGGAAAAAATAGCGTCCAGCTGGCGCATATCGATCTGCGTCAGCGGGTTGCGCTGATTGACCACCACCACCAGCGCGTCGAGCGCCACCGGTACGGCGAGAGGCGCATAGCCGTAGCGCGCCTGAAAGGTTTGTCGCTCTTCCGCCTGCATGGGACGGCTCATCGGGCCTAGCTGCGCGGCGCCCGCCGCCAGCGCGGTCGGCGCGGTGGAAGAGCCGGAGGCCTGCACCTGCAAATTTACGCCCGGCGCCAGCGCGCTGAAATCCTCGCTCCACAGCATCATCAGCGTGCCCAGCGTGTCTGAGCCGACGCTGCTGAGGTTGCCGGTCAGCATTTCGGGCTGCGGCGCCGCCAGCGTTATCGCGGGCATAAAAAGTGAAAGCAACAGCAGCAAGGCGCGCATGAAAGATTCCATTAACGGTTAATGGACGGCATTCTCCTGCAATCCCGCGCTGACGATCAACCTCGACGGCAGCGTAAAGGTAAAACAGGTCTCTTTATCGGGAATGCTGGTGATCTCCAGCCGCGCGTTATGGTGGCTGAGGGCGTGCTTGACGATCGCCAGCCCCAGCCCGCTGCCGCCGGTGGCGCGCGAGCGCGCCTTATCCACGCGGTAGAAGCGCTCCGT
Source organism: Pantoea sp. UBA5923 (assembly GCF_002431095.1). Classification (NCBI taxonomy): domain Bacteria; kingdom Pseudomonadati; phylum Pseudomonadota; class Gammaproteobacteria; order Enterobacterales; family Erwiniaceae; genus Pantoea; species Pantoea sp. UBA5923. The sequence goes on from NZ_DJDN01000078.1 coordinate 168,001, forward strand.
CAGGCGCGGCAGATGCTCAGCCGGAATGCCTGGCCCGTTGTCGCACACCTTAAACTGTGCGCCCTGCCGGTTGCGCAGCCAGCTGATGTCGATGCGGGTGCCTTCCGGCGTATGGTTCACCGCGTTATAGACCAGGTTAGAGATGGCGCTGCGCAGCTGATCGTCATCGCCGAGCACCTTGAGATGCGGGTCGGTATGAAAATGGATCTCGTGGCGACCGCTGCTTAACGTCTCCGCTTCGCGCTGCAGCAGATGCAGCATCATCGGCACGTCCACCGTCTCTTTCATATCAATCGCCGGTGCGGCCTCGATACGTGACAGCGTCAGCAGCTGACGCACCAGGCTGTCCATCCGGCGCGTCTGCTCCTGCATAGTCTGCAGCGCCTTGCCGCGCGAGCGCTCGTTCATTACCGAGTCGTTCATCATCTCCAGATAGCCCTGCAGCACCGTCAGCGGCGTGCGCAGCTCGTGGCTGACGTTGGCGAAAAAGTTGCGGCGCGCGCCCTCCAGCTGGTGCATCTGCGTGACGTCACGCGCCACCATCAGCCACTGCCCTTCGCTATAGGGCATAACGCGGAACTCCATATGGTGCTGGTTATTCAGGATTAAGGTGAGCGGCTTATTGAAATCGCGCTGGCGGATATAGCGGGAGAATTCGGGATAGCGCAGCAGGTTAAGGATGTTCTGCCCGTTATCTTCCGGCCAGCGCAAGCCAAGATGCTGCTGCGCCAGCCCGTTGCACCAGAAAATGGTGCCCTCTTCCGTGGTCAGCACCACCGCGTCGGGCAGCGTCTCGGCGCCGCTGCGAAAGCGCTTAATCAGATTGCCCAGCTCGCGCCGCCGCCGCCGGTTGCGCAGCTGCATCTGATAAAGGCCGTAAAACAGCGGCTCCCAGCTCGCCTGGCCCGTTGGAGGCGTCATGGTGCGATCCACCCACAGCCAGTGCGACAGGCGCATCAGATTGTGAAAGTGCCACAGCAGCACCGCCAGCGCGCTAATCAGCAGTAGCCAGGGCAGATAACCGAAAATCAGCCCGATAATCAGCGCGGGCAGAGACGCCAGCGCCAGCTCAGAGAGCAATCTCTTCCAGGAGAGTCGTTCCAGCACGGTTAAGACTCCGTTTAGTAGCGGGCGGAGAAACGATACCCCGTACCGCGAACGGTTTGAACCATGCGGTCATGGCCGGAAACTTCCAGCGCCTTACGTAAGCGGCGGATATGCACGTCAACGGTGCGATCCTCTACGTACACATTGGTGCCCCAGACGTGGTTCAGCAGCTGTTCGCGGCTGTAGACGCGCTCTGGATGCGTCATAAAGAAGTGCAGCAGTTTATATTCGGTCGGCCCCATTTCCAGCGGCGTTGACTCCGACATCACGCGGTGCGACGAAGGGTCCAGACTCAGGCCCTGCATCTCAATCACCTCTTCCACCGCCATCGGCGAAATACGGCGCATCACCGCCTTGATACGCGCCATCAGCTCTTTCGGCGAGAAAGGCTTGGTGATGTAGTCGTCTGCGCCCACTTCCAGACCGCGTACGCGATCTTCCTCTTCGCCGCGCGCCGTCAGCATCATCACCGGAATATCGCGGGTCAGCGCTTCGCGCTTAAGATGTTTAATAAACTGAATACCGCTGCCGCCCGGCAACATCCAGTCCAGCAGAATCAAATCTGGCCAGGGCTCAATCAGTTTCCCTACCGCGCTGTCATAATCCTCGGCCTCGATGGGCTGGTAGTCGTTCTGCTCCAGAACGAAGCACAACATTTCACGGATAGGGGCTTCATCTTCCACAACCAAAATGCGCTTAGCCATTGTAACTCCTGCTGATGTGACCGCTGTCACCGTTATATGCGGCGCCATTATGCGTCAGATTTATGACACTTTTATGAAAAACATAGCCGCTTAATCAGCGCTTTAACACTGCTTTATGACAGCCGGCGCGGCTTTTTTCGCTTTTGCGCCATAGCCGGTATAATCGTCCGGCAAACCGTTACGGCAGGGAGTTTTATGCGCATCATTCACACCGCGGACTGGCACCTCGGTCAGTTTTTCTATAACAAGAGCCGGGCGACGGAGCACCAGGCTTTTCTGGAGTGGCTGCTGGCGCGCATTGAAGAGCATCAGGTCGATGCGCTGATCGTCGCGGGCGATCTCTTTGATAGCGGCACGCCGCCAAGCTACGCGCGTGAGCTTTTCAACCGTTTCGTGGTGGCGCTGCAGCCGACCGGCTGCCAGCTGGTGGTGCTGGCGGGCAACCACGACTCGGTCGCCACGCTCAACGAGTCACGCGCGCTGCTCGCCTGTCTCAATACCCAGGTGATCACCACGCCGCAGGCGGATCATAACCTGCTGCTGCTGCGGGATCGCGCCGGCGAGCCGGGCGCGCTCCTGTGCGCCATTCCCTATCTGCGTCCGCGCGATATTATGCGCAGCCGACCGGGCCAGTCGGGACGCGAGAAGCAGCTCAGCCTGCTGGAAGCGATAGCCGCGCACTACCAGCGCAGCGTCGACGCGGCGCGCGCGCATCCGCTGACGCTGCCGGTGATCGCCACCGGCCACCTCACCACCGTCGGCGTCAGCAAAAGCGATTCGGTGCGCGATATCTATATCGGCACGCTCGACGCCTTTCCCGCGTCAGCTTTTCCCGACGTCGATTACGTGGCGCTCGGCCATATCCATCGCGCCCAGCGCGTCGCCAACAGCGATCATATCCGCTACAGCGGCTCGCCTCTACCGCTCAGCTTCGACGAGCTCGGCAGCGAGAAGAGCGTGTTTTTAGTGGAGCTGGATAACGCAGGCTTACAAAGCGTCACGGCGCTGCCGGTACCGCAGTTCCAGCCGATGAAAATGCTGAAAGGCTCGCTGGCGCAGATCGAAGCCCAACTGGCGCCTTTCGCCGCTCATAAGGGCGAGAAGCCGGTATGGCTCGATATTGAAGTCACCACCGAAGAGTTTCTCAGCGATCTGCAGCGCCGCATCGAAGCGCTGACCGCTGAGCTGCCGGTTGAAGTACTGCTGCTGCGCCGCAGCCGCGAACAGCGTCAGCACAGCCTGGCGCAGCTGAAAAACGAAACCCTGAGCGAGCTAAAGGTGGAAGAGGTGTTCGCCCGCCGCATCGCGCTGGCGGAGGATATTGATGAGACGCGGCAGGCGCGCCTCAGCGACCTGTTCCGTTCCACCCTCGCGTCCCTTGAGGAGAGTGAATGAAGATCCTCACGCTGCGCTTTAAAAACCTTAATGCGCTGAAAGGCGAATGGTTTATCGACTTTCGCGCCGAACCCTTCGCCAGCAACGGCCTGTTCGCCATTACCGGCGCAACAGGCGCAGGCAAAACCACCCTGCTCGACGCCATCTGCCTGGCGCTCTATCACCAGACGCCGCGCCTCGGCGTGCTGTCGCAGACGCAAAACGGGCTGATGACGCGCGACACCGCCGAATGCCTTGCCGAAGTGGAGTTTGAGATCAAAGGCGAAGCCTGGCGCGCCTTCTGGAGCCAGAACCGCGCGCGCGGCGCGGCCGACGGCAAGCTGCAGGCGCCGCGCGTCGAGCTGGCGCGCTGCATCGACGACAAAATCTTCGCGGATAAGGTAAACGATAAACTAAAGCTGATTGAGTCGCTGTCGGGCCTCGATTTTGAACGCTTTACCCGCTCGATGATGCTGTCGCAGGGGCAGTTCGCCGCCTTCCTGAATGCGAAGCCCGGCGAACGCGCCGAACTGCTGGAAGAGCTGACCGGTACCGAAATCTACGGCCAGATCTCCGTCGCCATCTATGAACGTCACAAGGCGGCGCGGCTGGCGCTGGAGAACCTGCGCAGCCGCGCCGGCACCCTGACGCTGCTCCACGCTGACGCGCGCGACGCGCTGCAACAGCAGCTGGCGACGCTGACCGAAGCGGAGCAGGCGCTTACTCAGCAGAACACGCGCCTGCATCAGCAGCATCAGTGGCTGACCCAGGCAGAGCAGCTGGACAGCGATATTCAGGCCGCGCAGGCGGCGCTGGACGCGGCGGAGCAGGCCTGGCTCGGCGCAGAAGCGGATCGCCAGCGCCTGGCGCGCAGCGAACCGGCGGAGAAGCTGCGCGATAAGCTTGTCCAGCGCGACAGCCTGCTGCATGAACAGCAATATCTGCAGCAGACGCAGCAGCAGCTGGCGCAGCAGCGTCAGGCCATCGAACAGCAGGCGCAAAGCGACCAGCAGCGCCGTGACGCAGCCCTGGCGACGCGCGACGCGGCGCTGCGCGAGCAGCAGGCGCAGGAGACGCTGCTGACGGAACAGGTGATCCCGCTCGATCAGCAGATCGCCGCCCTGCTCGCGCAGGCGCAGCAGCAGCAGCGGGAAGCCGACCAGCAGCAGCAGGCGCTGACGCAAAGCCAGAACGCGCTGCAGCAGGAAACGGCGCAGCGGGAGCAGCTACAGGCCGCGCTGACGCAGCAGCAGCAGTGGCGCGCCGATCAGGGCACGCTGCCGCAGTGGGGCCCTTCGCTGGCGCTGTGGCAGGAGCGTTTCGCCCAGCTGGCGCAGCGGGAAAGCGCGCTGGAATCGCTTCGTGAACAGCAGCGTCAGCAGCAGCAGGCGCTGGCGCAGCGACAGGCGAATATCGCGCAGCTGCAGCAGCAGGCGACGCCGCTGAGCCACGCCGAGCGGCAGGCGGCCGACGCGCTGCAGAGGGCAGAACAGACGCTGGCCGCGTCAGAGCAGACGCATCCGCCACAGGCGCTGCTGGCCCGCCAGGCGCAGTTTGAGGCGAGCCGCCCGCTGCGCCAGCAGCTGGCGGTGCTGACCTCGCAGTGGACACCGCTGCAGCAGCATATCTCCGCGCGTCAGCAGCGCCTCGCCGCGCTGGAAAAAACGCTGCGGCAGGATGAGGAGACGCTGCAAACGCTGCGCGCGACCTTTGCGCGCGAAAAAGCGGCGCTGGCCGATATCAAAAAAATCTGCGAGCTGGAGCAGCATATCGCCGATCTGTCGGCGTGGCGCGCGCGCCTTGAGCCGGAGCAGCCCTGCCCCCTGTGCGGCTCCTGCCAGCATCCGGCGGTGGAGCGCTACGCTGCGCTGGAGCTGAGCGAGAATCAGCGTCGTCTGGCCGATCAGGAACAGCAGGTCGAGGCGCTGCGCGAACAGGGCATCAAAAAAGGCGAGGCCGTTAAGCAGGCGAAAGCCGAACAGCAGCGACTGCAGGAAGAGCTTGCCGCTGAAACCCAGCAGCTGGACGCGCTAAACCAGCAGTGGCAGGCATTACAGAGTGAGCTGGCGCTTACATTCGATGCGGGCGACAGCGCCGCGCTGGCCGCCTGGCAGCAGCAGCAAAGCAGCGAGGAACAGGCGCTGCAGCAGCTTGTTCGTCAGCAGGAGGCCGCCGCGCGCCAGCGTCAGCAGGCGAAAGATGAGTACCTGCGACATCAGCAGGCGCTGCAGCAGCATCAGCAGCAGCTTCAACTGGCCCAGCAAACGCTCACTAACCTGCAGGAGAGCGCCACAGCGCTGGCGCAGCGTCTGGAGCAGGAGGAGCGCGAATGGCGGGAGCGCAGCGACGCGCTACAACAGGAACTGGCCGGTGCGGGAGTCGCCCTGCCCGATGCCGCGGTGCGCGACGGCTGGCTGCAACAGCAGCAGCAGCGCTGGCGGCGCTGGACTGAGAGCGAGCAGCGGCTCGCCGAACTACAGCCGCAGCTGGCGCGCGCCGAAGCACAGTGCGCCAGCCTGCAGCAACGCGTGGAGAGCGAGCGTCAGCGGCTCGATACCCTGCAACAGCTACGCGCGCAAACCGAGGCGACGCTGACGCAGCAGCGCGCGGCCCGGCAGGCGCTGTTTGGCGATCGCGACGTCGCCGCGGCGCGGCGGCAGGCGCAGACGCAGCTCCAGCAGCAGGAAGCCGCGCTCTCCGCCGCGCTGGAGGCGCTGCAAACAACGCAGAGCCAGCTCAGCCAGCTGGCGGGACGCGCGGCGGAACTCGACGCACAGCAGGCCAAGGTCACCCAGTCGCTGAACGCGGCGCAGCAGCAGCTCAGCGCCGCGCTGGCTGCCGCAGAATTCAGCGATGAGGCCAGCCTGCGCGCCGCGCTGCTTGACGAAGAGGAGGCGCGCGCGCTGCGAAGCCAGATGCAGCAGCTTGAGCAGCAGCGACACGCCCTGCAGGCCCAGCGGCAGCAGCTGGCGCAGCGTAGGGCGACGCATCAGCAAAGCCAGCCAGAGGAGACGCCGCAGAACGCCGCCGCGCTGGAGGCGCAGCTTGAGCAGCTGCGTCTGGCGCTGCGCGACAATGCGCGTCAGCAGGGTGAAGCGCAGCAGCAGCTGCAGAGCGATGCGCGCCTGCGCGACCAGCAGCAAAGCCTGATGACCCAGATAGAGGAAGATGAAGCGGCGCTTGAGCAGTGGAGTCAGCTGAATGATTTGATCGGCTCCGCCAGCGGCGATAAGTTCCGCCGCTTCGCGCAGGGGCTGACGCTGGATCACCTGGTGGCGCTCGCCAACCGCCAGCTTGATCGGCTACACGGTCGTTATCTGCTGCAGCGCCGCGCCAGCGACGCGCTGGAGCTGGACGTGATCGATACCTGGCAGGCCGACGCCGCGCGCGATACGCGCACGCTTTCCGGCGGCGAAAGTTTCCTGGTCAGCCTCGCGCTGGCGCTGGCGCTTTCAGATTTAGTCAGCGTGAAAACGCGCATAGAATCTTTGTTTCTCGATGAGGGCTTCGGTACGCTGGACGCCGAAACGCTCGACACCGCGCTGGACGCGCTGGACGCGCTCAACGCCAGCGGCAAAACCATCGGCGTTATCAGCCATGTCGAGGCGATGAAAGAGCGCATTCCGGTGCAGATCCGGGTGCGTAAAATTAACGGGCTAGGCTACAGCAAACTGGAGCTGCCCCGCGCTCAGGAGGCGTAATGAAAACAGGCATGGCGCTGCTGCTCGCCAGCGCGCTGCTGGCGGGATGCAGCAGCAAACCGCAAAGCGATCCCGCCTGCGACCGCCACTACTCGGCGGCGCAGTGCAACTATTTACGCGACGTTCAGCAGCAGCTGATGGGCAGCTTTAACAGCACCGTCGCCCCGCGCTATCCAGGGCGAACCTGTCTGGTTTCGGCACACCGCCGCGCCGACGGCGGCTACAGCGTGCTGCGCACCGAAGGCGACGAAGCGCTTTGCCTGCGCGCCTGGCAGCAGGTAAGCAGCGCGCGCAACCTGCCGCTGCCGCCGGTCGGCGTGCCGGAGGACTGGCAGTTCGCCTTTGGCTCAACGCAGTAACGCGTTACGCTTAACCTTTTAGCGGCCACAGCCAGGCCGCGCCGCGTACCCCGCTTGAATCGCCGTGTATTGCCTTCAGCACCGGCGTTTCGCACTCCCCGCCGAATACCCACTGCTTCATCAGCGTCGGCACGTTCTGATAGAGACGATCGTTATTGCTCATGCCGCCGCCGAGTACGATCACATCGGGATCCAGCAGGTTTACCACCTGCGCCAGCGACTTCGCCAGCCGGGTTTCGTAGCGGCGCATCGCCTGCTCGGCGATCGGATCCTGCTGCGCGATCAGCCTGACGATCTCCGCGCCCCGCAGCGCCTGCCCGCTCAGCCGCCGGTAATCGGTGGCGAAGCCTGTGCCGGAGACAAAGGTCTCGATACACCCCTTCAGCCCGCAGTAGCATGGCACTTCCTCGCGGTAGCGCAGCTCCTCTTCGTCCATCCACGGCAGCGGGTTGTGTCCCCACTCGCCCGCATTGCCGTTGCCGCCGATGCGCGCCTCGCCGCCGATCGCCACGCCCGCGCCCGATCCGGTGCCGATGATCACCGCAAACACCAGCGGCTGGCCCGCGCCCGCGCCGTCTACCGCCTCAGAAACCGCCAGGCAGTTGGCGTCATTAGCGATGCGCACCTCACGCTGCAGCGCCAGCGCCAGATCGCGATCCAGCGGCTGGCCGTTGAGCCAGGTGGAGTTGGCGTTTTTCACAAGGTGCGTGTATGGCGAAATCGTGCCGGGAATGCCGACGCCGACGCTGCCGGTCTGGCCGGTCTTCGCTTCGGCGAGATGCACCAGGTCGGCAATTGCCTTCACCGTGGCGGCGTAGTCGTCGCGCGGCGTATCCACGCGGTGGCGAAACAGCTCTATTCCCTCGTCAGACAGGGCGATCACTTCAACTTTGGTGCCGCCCAAATCAATACCTATACGCACGCGTTATTCCTCATTCTTTGTCAGGGTGAGAGATACATTAGGAGCGGCGTCGGGGAAAGGCAATGAAACCGCTCCGATGTTTCGCTATCATGCGCGCTGACCTCTCGACTTGTGCGCCAGATCGCGCGCCCCGGTAAGGAATTGTGATGTTGTGGTTTAAAAATATGATGGTTTATCGTCTCAATCGGGACATTCCGCTCTCGGCAGACGATATGGAAAAGCAGCTTGAGGCGTACACGTTCTCGCCCTGCGGCAGTCAGGATATGAGTAAAACCGGCTGGGTGTCGCCGATGGGCAACCGCAGCGATGCGCTGACCCATGTGAACAACGGCCAGATTGTGATTTGCGCCCGTAAAGAGGAAAAAATCCTGCCGTCGCCGGTGGTGAAACAGGCGCTGGAGGCGAAGATCAGCAAGCTGGAGGCGGAGCAGAGCCGCAAGCTGAAGAAGACCGAAAAAGATTCTCTGAAAGATGAAGTGCTGCACAGCCTGCTGCCGCGCGCCTTCAGCCGTTTCAGCCAGACCTTTCTCTGGATCGACACCGTTAACAACCTGATTATGGTGGACTGCGCCAGCGCGAAAAAAGCGGAAGATACGCTGGCGCTGCTGCGTAAGAGCCTGGGTTCCCTGCCGGTGGTGCCGCTGACCCTGGAAAAACCTATCGAGCTGACGCTCACCGAGTGGGTGCGCTCCGGCGACCTGCCTGCTGGCTTCGCCCTGATGGACGAAGCAGAGCTGAAGGCGCTGCTGGAAGATGGCGGCGTGATCCGCTGCAAAAAGCAGGATCTGGTGTGCGATGAGATCGCCAACCATATCGAAGCGGGCAAAATGGTGACCAAACTGGCGCTCGACTGGCAGGAACGCATTCAGTTCGTGCTGGCGGATGACGGTTCGGTGAAGCGCCTGAAATTCAGCGATACGCTGCGCGAGCAGAATGATGATATCGACCGCGAAGATTTCGCTCAGCGTTTCGACGCCGATTTTATCCTGATGACCAGCGAGCTTGCCGCGCTTACCAGCAATCTGGTGGAAGCGCTGGGTGGCGAAGCGCAACGCTAAAAAGAAAGGGCCGCGTTGCGGCCCTTTTTTTAGTCTTTCAGATAGCGGCAGAGATAGGAGCTCGGCTCGCCCACCTGCAGATGAAACTCGCTGTGGCCCGGCACGTTAAATACCGAACCCGCTTCAAACCATTGCCACTCGGTCTCGCCCGGCAGCAGCACCTTCAGCGATCCGCTCACCACCGTCATCTCTTCCGGTTGCGCCGTGCCAAAGGTGTATTCCCCTTCCGCCATCACGCCGACGCTGGCACGACCGGTGCTCGCACTGTCGAAACCAATAGATTTCACTTTTCCGTCAAAATACTCACTTACATTGAGCATGTTACTTCCTCACAGCACATTAAGGTGTCTGGCAGTGTAGAGCGGAACTCGCTGATCTGTCACGCGAATTGCAGCTTCGCCTCTGGGTTTGTGATCGCGCGGGGATTAGACGATAAGCTCCGCGGCCAGTTTAGCCACCAGCACGTTAGAGAGCAGCACCGGAATGCCGAGCAGCTTCTGCAAAAAGTCGCGATGCGTCTGGTTATAGCCGATGCAGTCCAGCACCACGACATCCGCGCCCTGCTCCTGCAGCGAGAGCGCGGCGTCGGTGAGCTTCTCATTATCAGGGATATAGGGGCTGGCGACGGCGAAACAGGGGCGATGCTTCAGATTGCGCCACTTATTCGCCTGCTGTTGGATCTGCTCCTCCACCGGCACCACGATGCCAACCTGATGGTCATGCACGATAGCGGAAACAAGCGGCGGGATAATGCGGTCTGGCTCCAGCAGCAGCGCGCTTTTGGTCTTCAGCGCGCCGAACTCGCCGGTGCAGAGCAGCAGGATGGTGTCGTAGCCCTCCGCTTCCAGCGCGTCGATTTTCGCCTGCAGTCCCTGCTCTACTTTTGCCGTGGCCAGCCGCGCCTGCGCGCCGTTCTGCAAACGCGACACCAGCACGCCATCATGCTCGTCAGGCGCGAAGCGCGCGACGATCTCCGCCTCGCTCAGCCCGTCCAGCAGGCCAACATGGTCGGTATGCTCGCTCGGTAAAAACTCTGTCAGCAGCGGCATGATATCGCTGCGCGGCGACTGACCAATGGTCAGCGTAACCAGGGATTTCGTCATCGTTAGTCTCGTTTACGCAGATGGCTCAAACTACCATACAACGCCAGCAAACGGCTATATTCGTCCGCGTCGTAGAAATGGCAGGTCTCACGGCCAAATTCCTTCGCCACTTCCACTGCAAACTTCGCCGCCGCCGCGATATCCACTTCATGGCTCGCGCCGGTGCCGCAGCCCGGCACTACCGACTCGGCGGTGATCGCCACGCCCACAACCGGCACATCGGTCGCGGTAGAGGGTTGCAGAATGCTGTTCAGGTGATAAATGCCGTTGCCGTAAGGGGTAATGTCCTGGGTGGTAATCGGGAAGGTCACCGCCGGACGGCCGGTGGTCATCTCCATAATGCGCAGCAGATCCTCCGACACGCGCAGGATATAACCCTCTTTTACCGTAGGCGAAAGCGCGAACCCTTTGTGATTGATAATGCGGTTGCCTTTGGTGGTATCAATCGACAGGATAGCGTCCACCTCCTGCACCACTTCATTGTCGTTCATGGTCACATCGTCGATGGGCGAATCCATAAAATCTACCGGCTCGTGCGGACGCGTCGGCGCATCCGGGCAGATATGGGTGGTCACAATAACGTCGCCCGCCAGCATGTCGCCTTTGGTCTGCATCAGCGCCAGCTTCAGCGCGCTGGTCACCGCCGCGACGGCGCCATCGGCGTCAGAAACCATACCGATACGCGTCGGGCGCGCGCCGATGCCGCCCAGGCGGCCGATAATGCCCAGCGTTGGCGCGCTGCCGCCGCTGGCTTTGCCTTGCGCGCCCGGAATGTCGATGCGAACGAAATCGGTGCGCCCTTTCGGCCCGCTGACGCGTTTATAGCTGGCCTTAACGCCGGGAAAGGCGCTAAAGAGATCCACCACCTGCTGACCATCAACGAAAGCGCTGTCGAATAACTCAAAGACCTGTAATGTCTGATGCAGACTCATGGGATTCCTTAATTATTTTTTTCCGCTGGCAAACAGCGAGTTAAAGAAGCTGTAGAGAGCGTCGCCGGCAATAAAGCCTGCCGCCATCACCTCCATCGGCGAGCGGCCGCGTTCGCCCCATACGCGAATAATGACGATGCGCAGCGCAATACCCACCACGACCGCCCAGCCGGCCATCGCGTTATTGATCAGCAAGCCGGTGGCGAGCAGTACGCCGAGCTGGCGCTTAGGCCCGCCGATCAGCTGAATAATGGCCCCTGGAATCGCCCACATCAGCAGGCTGCCGGCGATCCCCGGCTCTGCGCCCGCCTGGATGGTTTTAGCGTAGACGCGCGCGACGGGCGGCAGCAGGTTTTCCGCAAAGAACAGGTTGTGCGCGTACCAGACGACGGGAATCGAGACCAGAAAGGCGATCATTGCGGCGATCAGCTGAATGCGGCGGCCCCACAGCTCCTGCTGCAGATCCGCGCCGTTGCCGCGCAGAATAAAACCCGCTTTAAGGTCATAGCCCATATCGGCAAAGGCGGGGCCGGTCGCCGCGGTGAAGCCGCACAGCAGGCAGAGCGCCAGCGGCGGAAAGCCAAGCAGAATGCCAACGATCAGCGTAATAAGCGCTACGGCGAATGCCGGGAACCAGCCGGAGTGCATCGCGGCAATGCCGACGATCAGCTCATGCACAAAAGCGGCGAAGGCGGCGTAAATCACAAACAGCAGCAGCATCGGGATGCTCATCTCGCTCCACAGCCCGCCTGCCAGCGCCAGCAGCGCCGAAATAATTAAATAGCCCGCGCCGCCGAGGCCAAGCGCGCGCCTGACCTCATTGCCGCCGCGACTCACTTTCTGCTCGTCGTTGCGGCGGCTGCGGATCACCATCACGACCTGAATCAGCGCCACCAGCCCTGCGCCGACCATCACGCCGTGTGGCAGGTAGAGCGCGTTAATATCGATGCCGGCAACCGGTTGCGCATAGGCGCGCACCAGAAAGCCCAGCCCGAGCATACCGAGCGCCCAGATATTGCCGATAAAAGCGGTGCCGAATGCGGACATCGGGATCTTGAGCATCGAACCGATGATACCGCCAACGATGCCCGCTACCAGCAGCCAGGCCTGACGTCCGCCTCTGTCGCCCGCTTTGATCGCCTCTGCGGCGGCCACGCCCGGCGGCCAGGCATTGCTGGCAGGAAACACACGGGTATCGAACAGACGATAGAGCAGGTAGGCGTCCAGCAGCATCGCCGCGCTGACGCCGCAAAACATCGGCAATACCAGCTGCGGCTGGCCCAGCGCCCAGGGTACGGCAATCGGCATTAATAAGCTGTTCGCCGCGCCGAAGGTGGCGGAAGAAATAGCGGTTTGTGCGAGGTTCTGAATTTCAATCGAGCGGTAGCGGCGAAACGCCTGCAGCGGAATACGCGCCAGCAGCATGGCAAATAACGCGCCGATAATAGAGGTGTTCGGCGTTACGCCGATGGTGGTAATAAGCTGCACGCCAATAATCGCGCCTGCAACTGACAAAGCGATTAATACTATCGCCACGCCAGCCTGTTTTACTGGATTAACCTTCTCCATATTGTCCCCGTCAGGAATGCCGGTAGAAATGAATGGACGCTTCGCGAGCCTGAATCAGGCTCGCTTACGTCGTTTTTTTATTTCGTCCGTGAGTGTGAATAAACAGGCCCGAAGGCCTGGCTTTTTCCCGGTGTGGCGAAAGTATTGCGCCGATAAAAAATGAATTCAGAGTGGCGTTGCGCCATATTTCTCGGCCAGATCGCTGGCCGTTATGCGTAATTCTTCCAGCAGCGCAGACGGATAGCCCGGCGCATTTTCTTGCGATAAAAATGAAAGGCAAAGCGCCACCGTATCGCCATGATATTTGTTATGCAGCGCGACAGAGATTGAACTGATGCCGGGCAAGGTTTCGTTGCGCGCCAGTGACCAGTTCTGGCGGCGGATCTCCGTCAGCTGCGCGCAAAGCGCATCCAGCGTTTGCGGTGAATTGGGCGGCAGCGTCTCCCAGGCATCGTGGTAGCGCTGGCGCACCTCATCTTCGCTCAACTGCGCCAGCAGCACGCGGCCGGTGGAGGTCGCGGCCGCGGGCATGCGGCTTCCCGGCGGCGTCACCAGCTGGGTAAAGTGACGTCCGTGAAACATACGCATCACCACCAAATCGCGCCCGTCGAGGCGCGAGATATAGCCAATACTGCCTGTTTTATCCGCCAGCCGCGCCATTGCGGGCGAGGCGCTGTCCACCAGCGGCGCGGAGAGATAGTGCCCGGCGACCGACAGCAGCACGCGGCCAATATGAAAACAACGGCTCTCTGCGTCCCGCTCCAGCATTCCCTGACTTTCCATCGTGGCAAGCAGTCGCGATACGGTGCTTTTCGGCAGCCGCAGCGCCTCGACGACATCGGTAAACGTCAGCCCAGGGTTCCCCTGCGATACGCCTTTTTGCTGAAACAGCTTAAGCACCGCGGCAGCGTTTTCGAGTGTGGTCATATTGCCAGTTTCACTATATGGAACTCAGTTCCTGTATCGATGCCCTAAAACTAAAGCGCGATGGAATAGGGGTCAAGCGACAATTTAAGCGAGGGGAAATATGGCGCAGTCAAATAACAGGGTGAGAAGCAAAGAGAAATGATTTTATAGGGCAGTTACGAGAAATAGCAGAATGGATGGGATATTTACTGCTCAGATGCAGGGAATAACAGCAAATACAGACGCAGGAGAAATAAAATGAAGGCTGGCGTCCCTGCCAGAGAGATTGCCCTATTCTTTTTCCACATCCTCATAACGGACTTTGGCATCCTGCGCTTCAGCTTCCGTAGTATGTTCGCTAATTAAAGTATTGGGCGATGGATGATCGGCACGTAACTCCCATGACTTTACGGTGCTGCCCGGCGGCCCCTTCTCAACGGTGACGACGCGGGCTTCACGTGGATAAGGTGGTCTGGTTGGCATATTCAATCCCTCCTGGCTGATCGTATTCCACACGACGAGACGATTCCCGTCAGAGAATCAGTATAGCCAGGCTACGCTACCCAGACGGGAAAGCGGGAAGAATCTGAGGAAAAAGCGTAACAATTAGCTGGCGCGCGCCAGCGACAGTGACTGCAGAATCTCCTCAATAACGCGATCGGGGGCCTGCATGGCGTTGACTTCATGATGTGCGGCGTCGCGATAAAGGTGCGCGCGCTCGCGCAAAATATCGCCCATCTCTTCGGCAATGGGACGGCCGGTCAGCGTGGGTCGCTGCGCCGCTTCCGGCTGGCTCTCCAGCCGCTGCGCCAGAATATGCGACGGCGCGCTGAGCCAGATCACCCGCCCCTGCTCGCGCATAAAGCGACGATTATGCTCCGCCAGCACCATGCCGCCGCCGGTGGCGATAACGGTCGCTGGCGCGGTAACCGCCTTCAGCGACTCGGTTTCCCGCGCGCGAAAGCCTTCCCATCCCTCTTGCGCCACAATCTGGGCGACGCTGCGCTGCGTGCTGAGCTGAAGATGGTGGTCGGTATCGCGAAAGGCGTAGCCCAGCGCGCGTGATAAGGCTTCGCCTACCGTGGTTTTGCCGCAGCCGCGCGCGCCGATCAGATAAATGGGTAAAGACATCGGGCAGTTCCTCCGCCGTTGCAGGCCGTATAACGCGGCGTATCGCTTAATAATGCGACGCATAATAACTGGAAACCGCTATAGCCTCCACCCGCGAAGCAGGAAATGCGCATCCTTTTATCACTTTCACAAAGATTTCATTAAAATTTAGCGGGTTAACCATGCGTATTTCGTGCAGATCGGGGAAGATCAAGCGGCGGCAACATTTGCTTACCTGGCGGATTTTACTTTGTCGCATCCCGCCCCCATATACTTATTAAGTCGTAACAGGAGAGCCCTCATGTATAGCCAGGAACACCAATTGATTGAAGGTCTGTTCAGCCGACTGAAACAGGCCGAGAGCCAGACCGGCCCCCGCGACGCGGCGGCGGAACAGCTGATTAAAGAGCATCTGCAGCAGCAGCCCGGCGCGCCCTACTATATGGCGCAGGCGATCCTGATTCAGGAAGCTGCGATGAAGAAACTCAACGAGCGCATCACCGAGCTGGAAAGCCGTCTGGCGCAGCAGCAACAACAGCCGCAGCAGCAGAGCAGCGGCGGATTTTTGTCGAGCCTGTTCGGCGGTTCGCGGCAACAGCCCTCTGCGCCGCAGCAGCAACAGCCCGTCTGGAACAGCGCGCCGCAGCAACAGCAGCCCGCATGGAACAACGCGCAGCAGCCGCCGCAGTATAACAACGCCCCGGCCGCTCCGGCGCGCGGCACCGGTTTTCTTGGCGGCGCGCTGCAAACAGCGGTCGGCGTCGCAGGCGGCGTAGTGGCAGCGAATATGCTGACCAGCCTGTTCCATCACTCGCAGCCGGAAGAGATCGTCAATATTATCAACGAGCCGCCATTGCCGCAGGTGGATGAGAATCTCGACACCTTTAACAGCGGCGGAAATGGTTTCCTCGACCAGAACAACGGCTGGGATAACAACTACGCGGACAATAACGACTTCAACGACGTCGGCAACGACAGCTTCGACGACTTTAACGACGACGACGACAGTTTCGTCTGACGTTAACGCTGGCGCTGCGTAAGCCAGCTGTCGAGCGCATTAGCGAACTGCTGGCGGTCTCGCGGACTCATGGCCGCCGGACCGCCAGTTTGCACGCCGCTGGCGCGCATCGTATCCATAAAGTCGCGCATGGTTAGCTTTTCACGGATAGTGGCGTGCGAATAGCGCTCGCCGCGCGGATTGAGCGCCTCGCCCCCTTTTTCCAGCACTTCCGCCGCCAGCGGGATATCGGCGGTTATCACCAGATCGCCTTTCTCCACCCGCTTTACGATCTCATTATCCGCTACGTCAAAGCCGGCGGGCACGCGCAGCGTTTTTAGCCAGGGCGACGGCGGAACGCGCAGCGACTGATTGGCGACAAAGGTCACCTGCGTTTTGGTACGGTCCGCCGCGCGGTAGAGCACCTCTTTAATGACGTTGGGGCAGGCGTCGGCATCAACCCAGATAACCATCTTCTTTCCTTACTCTTTGGGAATAATGGAGATCTTGCCGGTCTTCTCCAGAATGGCAAACTTTATTTGGTCCAGCCGCTCCAGCCCCTGCGAGCTGCGCGCGCTTTGCAGAATATCCTCTTCGTCTACGCCCGCGCGTTTCGCCCGCTGGCGCAGCAGCTTGCCCTCCTCCACCAGAATCAGCGAGGAGCCGTCGATCAGCCGCTCGACGCGCGGAAAGCGGGTTTTCATGGTGCCGAACAAAATATCGATGACGATAAGCGTTACGATAGTCAGTCCGGCGCCCGTGACGGAAAAATCATCGCCGAGCAGCGCCTGCTGCGTCGCCTCACTGATAATCAGCAGCAGAATCAGGTCGAACGAGGTCATCTCCATTAGCGTGCGCCGTCCGGCGATTTTAAACACCACCATCAACAGCAGGTACATGCTGGCTGCGCGCAAAACCGTTTCCATATGGATCTCCTAAGGATAAACAAACTGACTAAACTGCACCTCTGACGTCTCGTCGAGCGTGACAGTAAGCCGATAGCTGCCAAAGTTCTGCGCCTGCGTGCCGATCCAGACCGTGGCGTCCTGCTGATCGGCGCGCCGCTTCCAGCGCAGCAGCAGACTGTCTCCGGTACTCCAGGCGTCGTCCGGCTGCGGCTGGAGCGTTTGCAGCTGAATATCGTCCAGCTGCGGGCCGCGCAGCCGCACCTGGTAATAATCGCCGCGCAGCTGCTTTAAGTGCAGCGTCATATCCATGTTGCTTTCCCGCCGCCCGAAGCGTTCATACTCTACGCTCAGCCGTTTATCCGCGCTGCTGGCGCTCTGATTGCTCAGCCATCCTTTTGAAAAAAGACCTGCCGCGCCGGCAAAGACGATCAGCAGCAGCAGCGCGAAACCCGCATGCTGGATCCGCCACTCAATACGCTGCCACGGCATATTCTCTTTAACCGGGTAATGCCGACTTTCATTTTCATTATCTGCCATGCGCTGTTCTCCTTGCTGACTTGTTATTAATCCTGGCTGAAGTAAGCTAACACGTTAAGATTTTCGAACTTTCTTAAGGATACGGCGATGCTGGAGAAGAAAATTGGGTTTATCGGCGGCGGCAATATGGCTAAAGCCATTATCGGCGGACTGGTGAAAAGCGGCCAGGTTGCGCCGTCGAATATCTGGGTTTTTGACCGCAAAGCGGAGACTAACCAGGCGCTGGCGCGCGAACACGGCATCCATGCCGCAGAGAGCGCCGAGGCGCTGGCGCGCGAGGTGGATATTCTGTTCGGCGCGGTAAAACCCAATGTCATTCTGAAGGTGCTGAAAGATCTGGCGAACCAGCTGAAAAAAGAGGCGCTGGTGGTCTCTATCGCGGCGGGCGTAACGCTCGACTCGCTGGCGACGGTGCTGGGCCACGACCGCAAGATCGTCCGCGTCATGCCGAATACGCCAGCGCTGGTCAACGAAGGCATGACCTCCGTTACCCCTAACGTGCTGGTTGAGCAAGCGGAGATCGACGAAGTGGTGTCGATTTTTGAGAGCTTCGGCAAAGCGGCCGTGGTCAGCGAGTATCTGATCCACTCGGTGGTTGGCGTCAGCGGCTCCGCGCCGGCTTACGTATTTATGTTTATCGAGGCGATGGCAGATGCTGCTGTGCTCGGCGGCATGCCGCGCGCCCAGGCCTACCAGTTCGCTGCGCAGGCGGTAAAAGGCTCGGCGCAGATGGTACTGGAGACAGGAAAACACCCAGCCGAGCTGAAAGATATGGTCTGCTCGCCTGGCGGCACCACTATCGAAGCGGTGAAGGTGCTGGAAGAGAAAGGCTTTCGCGCCGCCGTAATGGAAGCGATGCAGCAGTGCATGGCGAAGTCTGAAGCGCTAAGCAAGAAATAGTATGCCGGGCGGAGCCGCAAACCGGCTCCGCCCGCTGTCGCTACGCCTGCTGTCGGCTTTCCACCACCGCCAGCGCCTGCCCCATCGTCATCGGCTGCTGCATCTCCAGCACCAGCGCCGCCGTCAGCGTGTACATGCCGCAGGAAAAGACCGCCGCCAGCTTCCCCTGCTGACCATAGAGCGCAATAAACTTTTTCTCCTCCAGCGAGCCGATCAAACGGTACTCATCCCACTCTTGCGCATGGCCAAGATACTCGTAGCGCGTGCCGAAGTGCGTGGTCCAGAAAAAGGGCACGCGGTCGTACATGACGCGCTTGTCCAGCATGTTAAAAGCGGCGATGCGCCCCTGCTGATGCGCGACACGATAGTGCTCGATGCGCAGCGGCCCCTGCGGCGTCAGATAGCTGGCGATATCCCCTGCCACCCAGACGTTCTCCGTGACGCGCAGCTGGCTGTCGGCAAGCAGACTGCCATCCTCTCGCAGCGGCAGATCGTGAATAAAACCGGTAGCGGGCCGGATGCCGGTCGCCAGCAGCACCACGTCCGCTTTGATGCGTTGGCCATCCTGCATACGCAGCCCGGTCACGTGATGTTCTCCCTCCAGCTCCGCCGGATCGCCATCCACAAAGTGAACGCCATTGCTGCCGTGTAGATCGCGGAAATAACGCCCCACCTGCTCGCCGAACTGGCGCGCAAACGGCAGCGGATGCCGCGCCACCACGCTGACTTCGATATCGCGGTTGCGCAGCGCCGACGCCATCTCCATACCGATAAAGCTGTTGCCGATAATCACCAGTTGCTGGCTCTGATCGACCTCTTGCAGCAGCGCGTCGGCCTGATCCCGCGAACGCAGCAGATGCACACCCGCCAGATCGCTGCCCGGCAGATCGGGACGCTGCGGCGCGCCGCCGGAGGCGATAAGCAGTTTGTCGTAAAAGAGCGACGCGCCGTCAGCGAAGTGGATACGCTGTTCACGCGTGTCGAGACGTGATACCTCGCCCTGCGCGCGATCCACATGCTGCAAAATGTCCTCTTTTAAAATGCGCGGCACATCCTTGATATCCATCTTGCCGGAGGGCACAAATTTGGTCAGCGCGGTGCGGTCGTAAGGCGCATCCGGCTCGCGCTCTACCAGCACCACCTTGCCTTTAAACCCTTCGCGGCGCAGCGTCCAGATCGCTGCGCTGCCCGCCGCACCGCCGCCGAGGACAGCATACACCGGTGCCTCGCCGCCGCTGCCGATGGGCGTCGCCGATGACATGGCTTTAGGATTGACCTGCACAATGCCATTCTCGACGCGAAGCGGAAACTGTTTGAGATCGGCCAGCGCCAGCGGCTCGCACATATGGCCATCTTCCAGCGCAAACACGGCTTTATGCCAGGGGCAGATCAGCTTATCGCCGCAGATAGCGCCCTGCTCCAGCGGCGCGCCTGCGTGGGGGCATTTGGCCTGATAAGCGCGCACTTTATCTCCGTCACGCACCAGCAGGATATCGGTGTCGGCAATTTTCGTTTTGGTCGGCTGGCGTTCAGGCAGGTCCTTTAAGGCGATAACGGGCTGGTAATTCATGACATGGCTCCTTCTTTGTCGTTATTAATAGATACGCCGCTTGCGGGCGCGGCTAATCCCCTACAAAAAGTAAGTGTGGCAAAGGAAAGCGGGAGCCTGAGTCTGAAAATAAAAAAAGCGGTTAACTCCTTGTTAAGCCGCCTGTTTAAAGTTTTAGCAAGTGTGAATATTAAAAGAAGAGGCTGGGAATAATAATCAGGGCGAATATCGCAACGATCAGGCCATGTTTTACCCAGTAGTAGAGTTTACGGTTACGCTTCTTCAGGTTCTGACCCGCATTGCGCAGCGCATAGACATATTTAAAGATGCGGTTGATAAAGCCGGTGCGGTCGTTTTCATCATTGGGCGAGGCGGCTGCCGACATCAGCGAACTGCCGACCCAGTGGTTCACCGCCTGCGCCCAGCGCCATTTCATTGGCCGCTCGATGTCGCAAAACAGGATAATGCGCGTCTGCTCGCTCTCGTTTTGCGCCCAATGCACATAGGTTTCGTCAAAAATCACCGCCTCGCCGTCGCGCCAGCTATGGCGCTGGCCATCAACCTCAATAAAGCAGCGATCGTCATTCGGCGTTTGCAGGCCAAGATGGTAGCGCACCGATCCGGCATAGGGATCGCGGTGTTTGCCCAGGTGGCTGCCCGCCGGCAGTTCGGCGAACATTGCCGCCTTCACGGAGGAAATACGGCTGACCAGTTCGGTCGTGACCGGGCAGAGTTCGCGCGCCGAAGGATGCGCATCGCTGTACCACTTGAGGTAAAAACGCTTCCAGCCGCGTTTAAAAAAGGTGTTAAAGCCGGCGTCGTTGTTGGTCTGTGCCGCCTTAATATGATCCTGCAGGCGCAGCGCCTCTTCACGGATCACCTGCCAGTTGTCGGTGAGCTGACGCAGTTCGGGAAAATCGTCTACTGGAAAATAGGGCTGTTTTGCCGGCAGCGTTGAAAAGCCGGTCATAAACATATTTATCGGTGCCATAAAAGTGGAGTGATCGAAAAGCTGGCGCGATAAAGTCTGTTTTTCTATACCGCGAGAATGGGCATAAAAAACGCTCAGCAGAAAGACGCCAATAATAATAGCCGCGACCATACAACGGGTTCCTTATGTTGCACTTGTGACAGGTTCGATTGCGCTAAACGTAATGAAATTAAGAGGAAATAATATTTAGATAAATTTTTATTTAACGTTTTTGCAACGCGTGCGGCGAGCGGCGTCTTTATTAAACGCAGGTTAAACGGCGTGGGCGAAGAGACGATCACGGCCGCGGCGCGGCCGTGTAAAACAGAGGAGGATCAGGCTTTTTTCAGGCAGCTGCTCATAAAGGTTTTACGGGCGTCGCCGCTGAGCTTTTTATTACCCGCTTCGGTATTACAGCTTTTCATTTTTATCTGCTGCGGCGACATGCTGGACATCTTGCTCTCTTTTTTCAGGCACTCGCTCATAAAAGATTTACGCGCGTCGCCCTTCAGGTTTTGCGAAGTGGCGTGCTGATTGCACTGGGTCATTTTTTGCTGCTGCGCCGTTTTTTCGGCGGCATGCACCGCGCCGACGCCGCTGGTCAGCAAACCTGCCATCACTACTGCCGCTAAATGCAACTTCATGGTTGGGACTCCACAATGAACAATCCGTTAATTCTGGCACGAGGAAAACAGCGCGATGAAACTTTGCGCGATTTTGCAGCCTCGATCGCACAGCCGGGTTATAACGATCAGACGCGAGGATGGTTAAGTAATTTGTCCAGATAGTTACGCAACAGAAGTGCATCTTCACTCGTGGTGTCGGCATTCGCATTCTGCATGGCGTTATCGATGCCTGCAGCGATAGCGTGCTGCTGTTCCGGCTCAAGCTTACGCAGCATTGCCGTCACGACAATCTCCAGTGCCTCAACCTGAGCCACCAGTTCCTTAGACTCTGCTTCTTTAGCCGCCAGCTTTACCAGTAATTCAGCGATAAGGTTCTTCATGCCCTTGTCTCACAGGTTAATAAAAGCAGACGTTATCATTCGCTAAAATAAAAACATAGCGCTTTCAGCCGATTTTCCTCGGCTGCTTATCATCACTTTTATTAAAACAGGGGCTAAACGAATTTTAAGAAGCGGGCGAAACGTTTTACGGCTAATTAAGCGAGACGTAAATCGTTTCAGCCCTTAATAAAGCGGATGCTATGCGGGATTAACGCGGGCCAGCGAAACCGTGACCCGGCCCGCCCCAACCGCCGCCGCCAGGGCCACCGCCACCACCGCCGCCGCCCGGAGGCGGGAAAAGACAACCGCTCAGCGCGGTAACCAGCGCCACGACCGCGGCAATTTTAGCAATACGTACCATAACAACCTCAGGATAGATGAAAACGGGCTGAGTGTATGAGTGCCCGGACAGGGCGACAAGAGAGAATACTCTTACTCAGCGCGGTATTAACCATTGCATACCAGGCTTAACAATTTGCTGGCACGAAAGTGACACAAAAATCATATCCGGCCCCTTTCCGACGCAGAGTGACGTAAAACATTGAGCACAGTATTCAACCGACGCGCTTTACAGCAAACGGGAAAAGCCTCATTGTGAGCGCAATACATTTATGAGGATTCTGTCATGCCTGCTTCGCCGATTTCGCTGAGTGACATCCTGGCCCGCCGCGACTGGGAGAACCCGGTCGTTACCAGCCTTAAGCGCCTCGACGCCCATCCACCCTTCGCCAGCTGGCGCAGTGAAACGGCGGCGCGCGACGAACAGCCGTCATCCGCGCTACGTAGCCTGAATGGCCTATGGGGCTTCAGCTACTTTAGCTGCCCTGAAGCGGTGCCGCACAGCTGGCTGCTGCAGGATCTGCCTGATACCGCTTCCCTGCCGGTGCCCTCAAACTGGCAGATGCATGGTTATGACGCGCCTGTTTATACCAACGTTCAGTATCCGATCCCGATGACTCCGCCCTGCGTGCCGCGTGAGAATCCGACAGGCTGTTATTCGCTCACATTCACTATTGACGAGAGCTGGCCGGAGGCGGGGCAAACGCGCATTATTTTTGATGGCGTCAGCTCCGCTTTTTATCTCTGGTGCAACGGTCAGTGGATAGGCTATTCGCAGGACAGCCGTCTGCCGGCTGAATTTGACCTCAGCGCGGCGCTGGTGCGCGGCGTTAACCGCATTGCGGTGATGGTGCTGCGCTGGAGTGACGGCACCTGGCTGGAAGATCAGGATATGTGGCGCATGAGCGGCATCTTCCGCGACGTCTCGCTGCTGCATAAACCGGAAACGCATCTTGCTGACGTTCAGCTGGAGACGCTGCTCAGCCCGGAGTATCGCAGCGCTGACCTGCTGGCGCGCGTGCGCGTAACCGCACAGGACGCCGCCCTGCGCTTGCGGCTGACGCTGTGGCGGGATGGCGCGCAGGTGGGCGTTGTCGAGCAGCCGCTCGGCAGCGCCATAATTGACGAACGCGGCCACTATGGCGATCGCGCCGAACTGAGGCTGCGCGTTGACGCGCCCGCGCTGTGGAGCGCCGAAATCCCGACCCTCTATCGCGCCACGCTGGCGCTGCTCGATGCGCAAGGCGAGGTGGTAGAGGTTGAGGCGTATGATGTCGGCTTCCGCCGCGTCGCCATTGAAAACGGACTGCTCTGCCTGAACGGGCAGCCGCTGCTGATACGCGGGGTAAACCGCCACGAGCATCATCCGGAGAAAGGCCAGGTTGTGGATGAAGCGCTGATGCGGCGCGACATCGAACTGATGAAGCAGCATAACTTTAACGCGGTGCGCTGCTCGCACTATCCTGACCATCCCCTCTGGTATCGCCTGTGCGACCGCTACGGCCTTTATGTGGTGGATGAAGCCAATATTGAAACCCACGGCATGCAGCCAATGAGCCGTCTGGCGGACGATCCGCGCTGGTTCGCCGCCTTTAGCGAGCGCGTGACGCGTATGGTGCAGCGCGATCGCAACCACTGCAGCATTATTATCTGGTCGCTGGGCAATGAGTCGGGACATGGCAGCACGCACGATGCGCTCTATCGCTGGGTGAAAAGCGCCGATCCAACCCGCCCTGTGCAGTATGAAGGCGGGGGCGCCAACAGCGCGGCGACCGATATTCTTTGTCCGATGTATGCCCGCGTCGATGAAGATCAGCCCTTCCCCGCCGTACCGAAATGGTCGCTGAAGAAGTGGATCGGCCTGCCGGGCGAAAACCGCCCGCTGATCCTGTGTGAATATGCGCACGCCATGGGCAACAGCCTGGGCGGCTTTGCAAAATACTGGCAGGCGTTTCGCCAGTTTCCACGTCTGCAGGGCGGCTTCGTCTGGGACTGGGTCGATCAAAGCCTGACGCGCTATGACGAAAACGGGCTGGCCTGGCAGGCCTACGGCGGCGATTTCGGCGACAAACCCAACGACCGGCAGTTCTGCATGAACGGCCTGGTATTTGCTGACCGCACGCCGCATCCGGCGCTGTTCGAAGCACAGCGCGCGCAGCAGTTTTTCCACTTTGCGCCAGATGCCGGCGATCCCTGGAACTTTACCGTCAGCAGCGACTACCTGTTTCGCCGCAGCGATAACGAGCTGCTGCGCTGGCGTATCGAGCAGCAGGGCGAAGTAGTGGCGCAGGGCGAAGTCACGCTGGATATTCCGCCGCAGGGCGCGCAGCGTATTAGCGTCCCGCCAGCGGAAAACCTGACGGGCGAGTGCTGGCTGAATGTCGCCGTACATCAGCGCGCAGCAACGTCCTGGTCCGAAGCTGACTGGCGCGTCGCCTGGCACCAGTGGCCGCTGCCCGCCGCGCTGGCGCTGCCAGTGCTGCCAGCAGCAGGCGAGCCGCCAACGCTCAACGTCGATGAGGACACTATCGCCGTGGCGCACCGCGGTCAGCGCTGGCACTTTAACCGCCGCAGCGGCGAGCTGACGCAGTGGCTTATCGACGGGCAGGCGATGCTGTTGTCGCCCTTACAGGACTGCTTTATCCGCGCGCCGCTGGACAACGATATCGGCACCAGCGAGGCGGAGCGCATCGATCCCAACGCCTGGTCGGAGCGCTGGAAAGCGGCCGGTTACGACGCCATGACAAGCCGCGTGGAGCAAACCGAAACAGAGAGCCTGTCGGACGACGTGCAGATTAGCGTACTACACGGCTGGTATGCACAAGGCAGGCTGGCGTTTCTCAGCCGTAAACGCTACCGCTTCGACGCGCAGGGCGAAATGAGCCTGGAGGTTGAGGTGGAGCAGGCGTCCAGCCTGCCTGCGCCAGCGCGCATCGGCCTGCGCTGCCAGTTCGCCGCCGCGCCGCAGCAGGTCGCCTGGCTGGGGCTGGGCCCGCATGAAAACTATCCGGATCGCCAGCTGGCGGCGCAGTTCTCGCGCTGGCAGCTGCCGCTTGAGGCGCTGTATACGCCTTACGTTTTCCCGAGCGAAAACGGCCTGCGCGGCGGGACGCGCCAGCTTGATGGCGGCCAGTGGCGCGTCAGCGGCGAGTTCAGCTTCTCAATAAGTCGCTACAGCCTTGAACAGCTGCGCGACGTTTCGCATCGCCACCTGCTGCGCGAGGAACTAGGATGCTGGCTCCATCTGGACGCCGCGCATATGGGCGTGGGCGGCGACGATTCATGGAGCCCGAGCGTCAGCGCCGAGTTTCTGTTGACTCAGCGCCGCTGGCGTTATGCGCTGCGCTTTTCTCCTTCGGCTCCAGCACTGTGCGCGGACGACGGTAGAAACGCTTCAGCAGCACCACGTTAAGCAGCACCACCAGCGCGGTGGCGAAGAAGACCCAGCGGTAGCCAGTCAGCGCCGAGACCGCCGCGCCGAGCATCGGGCCGGCGACGTTGCCGAGATACATAAATGACTGGTTGTAGCCGAAGATACGGCCGGTGATGTTGTCGCGCGAATGCCGCACCAGCAGCGTCTGCACCGCTGGCATCATCGCGCCGTCGGCGAAGCCGAGCAAAAAGCGCAGCACGCCGAGCTGGGTGGCGCTGGTAACGAAAGACATGGCGAGCAGCAGCAGCAGCGACGCCACCATGGTCGCCAGCAGAATACGCTGTGTGCCGATGCGGTCGCCCAGCCTGCCGAGGCGCGGTGCCGCAATCAGCGCCGAGATGCCGGGCAGCGCGGCGATAACGCCGCTGAGGAAGGCAATATTTTCCGCCGTCGGTGCCAGCTCACGTACGAACAGCGTCAGGATTGGGTTTACCGAGCCGTTGCACATCTGGATCACCATGGTGGTGACAAACAGGCAGAGCATCAGCCTGGGATTATCGAGCGAGGCGAATACCTCGCGCCCGCTCAGCTTATCCTGCTTGCTGACCGGCTTGTAGCCGGTCTCCTTAATCAGAAACAGCGTTACCAGAAAGCTGATCAGCAGCAGTGCCGCGGTAACGATAAATACCATGCGCAGCCCGACCCAGTCAGCAAGCAGCCCGCCGAGCATCGGGCCGAGGATCACCCCGCCAATTTGCCCGGTTGAGACGCAGCTCAGCGCCCAGCCGCTGCGCTCGCGCGGCACCTGCGCCGCCACCAGCGCCATCGCGTTGGGGATATAACCTGAGGTTAAGCCCATCAATGCGCGCAGCAGCAGCAGTTGCCAGGCCTGGGTGACAAATGCCTGCATCAGGATCACCA
The DNA here is from genome assembly GCF_002431095.1 of Pantoea sp. UBA5923. Classification (NCBI taxonomy): domain Bacteria; kingdom Pseudomonadati; phylum Pseudomonadota; class Gammaproteobacteria; order Enterobacterales; family Erwiniaceae; genus Pantoea; species Pantoea sp. UBA5923. Next base: position 194,346 of record NZ_DJDN01000078.1, read on the forward strand.
CCCCCATGCCAAACGCCGCACGCAGCAGCATCAGCTTGCGTCCTTTTCGATCGGCGAGGCTGCCCCACAGCGGCGCAACGGCGGCCGAGATGATAAAGGTAATGCTGAAGGTCAGACCCGACCAGAGGCTAAGCGCATCGCCGCCGTTGATGCCGAGCTGTTCAATATAGAGCGGCAGAAAAGGAATGATCTGACTGATGGCCAGGCCGGTAAAAAAACAGCCGAACCAGACCGAGATAAGATTTATTTTCCAGGATTCAATTGTGGACGGCATGAGCAAAGAGGCGGTTACAGAAGGAGCCAACAGTCTAGCAACGCCTCTTTATCGCTGAGCGACAAAACATGGCACCCAGGGAAAAACACCCTTTTACGCTGCCCTTCGTCTTTTTCATCCTTTTATATAAACCATTAACGCTTTTTAGCAGAGATTCCGTTCGCTTAGCTGCGCGTTTTCGCGCGGGATTCAGCGGAGTGTCAGGAGAAATGAAAAAATATGTCAGCCTGTTACTGACAAGCGCTGGCGTCAGTTGTATGTTTAAAAAAACGCCAGTTTCCACTGGCGTCGGCGTGGCGTCCTGGCCACGCTAACGCCTCCGCCAGATCCCCGCGGCAGGTCCACAGTTAAAAAAACACGTTGACTATCACGCTGCCCCCGCAGGTCGTGACAGACGCGCCGTCGCCTTAGCGGAGGTGAATATGAGAGCTCAAAACAGTGCCAGCCGTGACATCGTGGACTATTTCAACAGCCCCGCATGGAACGCTCCGCAGGCGTCCGAGCTGCTGGCGGTGATCCTGCGCGAATTAATGGAAGCTGGCCAGCCCGCAACCAATAAGGCCGTGATTGCGCGCGTTATTCAGCGGCTGGAGGTGGAAGGCGACGCGCGTCGTCTGGAAACCTATCGTCAGTTACTGGCGCAGTTAATGGAAACCGATTTGCAGGATTAGGCTAAAAAAATTCCCGCCGAGGCGGGAATAAACAAGACGAGCATTGCATATTGAGAGTGACGAGGAAATCTCTGTTATCCGCGATCCATCCTCGTCCCCCTTGATGACCAGCACATGACAATGCGACGCTTTTTTTATGACGCCTCAGCCGCAGTACACCTGGCTGATGGTGCCGTTCTTGTCTGCCAGAAAATTCAGACGATGCAGATTGAAGTCCATCGTGACCGCGCTGTTCCACGGAATGGCGCGCACCGGCGTGTCAAAATGCAGGCTGTTGACGGCGCTGAGCGGTTTTCCTGTGTAGCTCTGATACTGCGAGGCGCCGCAGGTGTCGCTTTCAGCATCCGCGCCTGACGCGGTTTGATCGGGTTTACTGCCCGACTGACAGGCGGTCAGGGCGAGCATTCCCAGCGCCAGCAGCGCTTTTCCATAATATTTCACGTTTTCTCCTCATCAACAGGGTGAACTGGCCCCGGATCCTAACAAAGCATCGCGTCAGGCTTAACCCTTTGCGCCATAAAAGACGCCACTAACAGGCCATATGCAGCGATTCCCGCTGCTTTTTTCAGATAAATCGCACTTACTGACCAAAATGGCCGGCTCGGATAGCTAGAATTATTAAGACTAATCTGAGGAGAATCCTATGGAACTGGCAATTTTTGTGGGCTTTGCCGTTCTGATGACCGCCGTGGCGGTTAAAGTACGTTAAGCCCGAACCGATGTAGTAGCAGATGTCGTGTCCAGAAGCGCAGTAAAGTCCGTCAGCGGCATCGGCCGCCCGAGAAAGTAGCCCTGCCCCTCTTCACAGGCGAGCTGTTTTAATCGGTCAAGCTGCGCTTCTGTTTCGATCCCTTCTGCCGTAATCGTCAGCGCAAAGGCGTGTGCCAGCGCGATAATGCCCGCCACCACCGATTCCGCCTGCTGCGACTCCGGGAAATCCTTCATCCAGGAGCGATCGATCTTCAGCCCGTTAAACGGGAACGTCTTCAGATAGCCCAGCGCCGCATAGCCGGTGCCGAAATCATCGACCGTCAGCCGTACCCCCAGCGCGCGCAGCCCTTTCATCACCTCCAGCGCCTGCTGCGGATGTTCGAAGGTGACGTTTTCCGTAATCTCCAGCTCCAGCCGCGTCGCGGGCAGCCCGCTGCTCTCCAGCGCACGCGCCACGCGCTGCACTAAATCATTGCTGCGAAACTCGACCGGCGAGATATTGACCGATACATAGCGATCCGCGCCCCAGGCGCTGGCATCACGACAGGCACGCGCCAGTACCCAGTCGCTGATGGCGACGATCAAACCATTCTCCTCCGCCAGCGGGATAAAGCGATCGGGCGTGATCGGCTGACTGTCCGCTGGCTGCCAGCGGATCAGCGCTTCCGCTCCCGCCAGCCTGTCGCTTTGCAGCTGATAACGCGGCTGATAGTGCAGGCAAAACTCTTCATTGTGCAGCGCCTGTTCAATGCGCTGCGCCATATCGCGCTTATGGTCGCGCAGGCTGGCCATATTATTGGCGTACCAGACCCAGCAGTTGCGCCCTGCCGCACGCGCTTCGTTAAGGGCGATATCGGACATGCGCAGCAGCGCTTCGGGATGGCTGGCGTCCTGCGGCGCACAGGCGATGCCGATGCTGGCGGTCAGGTAGTGCGCGTGCTGGCCGGTATAGATCGGCTGCTGCACCTCCTGCAGCAGTCGGGCGCAGCGGTGCTCCACAATCTCCGCGTCGCCCTCGTGCAGCACCAGCACAAACTCATCGCCGCC
>NZ_DJDN01000078.1:197113-197934 GCF_002431095.1 Pantoea sp. UBA5923
CACAAACTCATCGCCGCCCAGCCGCGCCGCCAGCTCGTGGGGGCCGACGCCGCGCTGCAGCCGCTGCGCCATCTGATTCAGCACCTGATCGCCCGCCGTGTGGCCCCAGTTATCGTTTAGCGGCTTGAACTGATCGAGATCGAGACTGACGATTGCCAGCGGCGAGGCCAGATGAGGCGGTTCCAGATGGCGCGTCAGGAACTCCTGTAGCTGTATGCGGTTAGATAACCCGGTCAGCGCATCATGACGTGAAAGAAACTGGATGCGCGCCTCCGCTTCCATCCCCTGCGTAATATCCGAGACGGTGCCGCGAAAACCAGCGCGACGGCCGTTGTGCCAGATGGTTTTCGCCACCAGATGGCCGATGCGGCGCTCGCCCTGCGCGCTCATAAACTGACAGCGCAGCGGCGCAGAGGGGCTGTTCTCCTCCTGACGCATCAGCCAGGCCACCAGTGAATGGCTGGAGTGCGTCAACAGACGATCGATATGCTCGCCCGTCCAGTCGGCGATCTGGTGGCCGGTCAGGCGATGAAAGCGGGAAGAGAGATAGATCAGTCGCCCCTGCTCATCGGTTTCCCAGATCCAGTCCGAGGCGGCCTCAGCCAGATCGCGAAAGCGCGCCTCGCTGTGCGCCAGCTCCTGCTGGCTGATCGTCAGCATGGCGAAGCGCCGGTCGGAAAGAATGGCGTGATGCAGCGCGTGGCGGCTGACGCGGCGCGTAATCCAGCCGGTAACCAGCGCCATCGCCGCCAGGATCGGCAGCAGCAGCATAAGCAGACGCGTGCCGGGCATTTTCGGCTGCCAGCGCAGCACCACCGCTT
>NZ_DJDN01000078.1:198029-232264 GCF_002431095.1 Pantoea sp. UBA5923
GCAGCACCACCGCTTGACCATCCATCGCCTCCAGCGTCATGGATGGCAGCCGTTCATCACTGTTGTTCGCTGTTCCGCGCGGCGCCCAGACGTCGAGCATCTTGCCCAGCGACTCAAGTTTGGCGGGCGTAAACAGGTTAACGAAGATCATTATTGATGGCGCTTCCGCCTGGCCAGACAACTTTGTGGCTTTTCCCATCGTAATGGGCGCTGCCACGATAATCGCCGGCTGCTGTTCAATTACGGCGTTGCGCGCCAGCGCCGCGTTATCCAGCCTGCGCGCGTCGCGCAGCAGCGAAGCGCTCTGTGCGCCGAGCCAGGCTTCCAGCGGCAAATCGGTCAGTTTTCCGTTAATCAAGGCGTAGCGCGTGCGGCCAGCGCTATCCACAACAAAGACGCCTTCGTAGTGGTATTCGTTATAGAGATCCGGCCCAAGATTCTCTTCATCCCAGGCCCAGCGTTTATTTATCGTCGCGTGCAGGTTGTGCCAGGCTTCGCCCCAGAACGCATAGTCGCGCACGTCTGTCAGCATCATCTCCTGCCGCGCCTCCCACGCCTGGTGCAGCCGCTGACGATCGTGAGCGGTAGCGTCGTGGTTCTGCCGCTGGGCGATGACGAGCACCATCAGCACAGCGAGCAGCAGCACGCCGGAGAGCAGCAGCGAAAAGATGCGCAGGCTGCGGCGCGTGCTGCGCAGGGTGCGATCTTCAGCCGCCAGCGCAAAAAGGCGCGACGGCGATTCCGGTGGAACAAAAGTCATCAGGTGCGCTCACAACAAAGCGATAGGATGCGTTCGGGCGGCAGGGCGTCTACGGCGGACGCTGCGGAGCCGAACAGGTTTAAACGTTATCGGCGCACGACGCCGCGGTTTTAGCCTGCCGACGGAATTTACTGCGGTGAGAGTTTGTAGACGCGCCTCCCTCGACAGGGATCGGGCGCATTGCTACTATGCGCTTTCCTTCAATGGCTGGGTCGCCTATGAACACCAATCCCGACAGAGTGACGTTGACGCTGTTCTACGTCGGCAGCTTTGTGGTCTATTACCTCGTGACGATGCTGATTACGCTGTTTCCTAATTACGGCGTGCTGCGTAACGACGGACTTCTGGTGCCGGTGCTCTGCCTGTTTGAATTCGCTGTGATCTATCCGCTTTACCGTTTTTATTGCCAGCGCCGCAGCGATCTGCCGCTGGGCGAGCTGCGCGTTCGTCAGACGCTGCTCTTTATTTTCGCGCTGTTTGTGCTGATGGCGGCGCAGACGCAGTTTTTGCAGCCGGAAGGCTGGCTGGTGGAGCAGGCGCAGCAGGGACGCAATTCAATGCTGATCCTGCTGCTGACCGCCGTACTGCTGGCGCCGGTATTTGAAGAGGTGCTGTTTCGCGGTTTTCTGCTACAGGCGTTCCTGCTGTGGGCGCCGCGCAGCCGCTTCGCCTGTATGCTGCTGACGTCGCTGCTGTTCGCAGCGATGCATACGCAGTATGTGCACTGGGAAACGCTGGTGGCGCTGACGCTCTTTTCGCTGCTGCTCTGCTATGCCCGTCTGCGCAGCAACAGCCTGGCCTTGCCGATTTTCCTGCATACCTTCAATAATCTTATCGCCCTGCTGCCCGCCTGGTTTTTGTCCTGAGGCGCAAAACCGCTCAGGCGGGTAATGCCGCGCCGACACGTTTGTCTATACTGGATCGTAAAAAAGGAATCTAAGCATCACAGTCCGTACCAATGAGACCGTGTAAAGGAGTCGAGCCATGTTGATTGGATTTGTGTTGTTAGTAAGCGCCTGCGGCCACGACGCCTGCGATGCCCTGCCGGTATCAGAGCGGATTTATCCGACTAAAGCGGCCTGTGAGGCCATGGCGGATCGTATCCATAAAGTACGGCCTGGCGTGGTCCTGCTGTGCGGTGAAGTACACCGCTAATTAAGGCCACTGATGGCGGTGGATAAAAAAGAGGCAGTTTTAACGTTGCAGCCAGCGGCAACAGCGTTCAAAATATAAGCTGTTTTAAACTATTATCGTTGTGATCCCCATGAAAACACCACGCCCCCGTCGTCCGACTGGACGCTGGGTTTATTACATTTTGTATGACGGCATTCTTTGGCCCTGCCCGGTACGCTGGGAGTGGGAAAGCGGCTACGGCGGCTGGCTGCCGTTTTACTATTCGCCGACCTTTGAGTTTGTCGCAGGCGATCCAGGCAAGGCGTACCGCATCGCCCGCAGCGACGTGCGCGCTAAACGGCGCGAGCAGGAGGAACGTGAATATGTGTAATGCGGCTCAGCGGGAAACCCAGGGCAGCCAGGAGGAAGTCATCAGAAAGTGAATCAGCTCCAGCGCCAGCACGATCATCACTAATACGCCCAGCTTGTGGCGGCAAACCCATGTTTTCAGCCCCATATCATCGCTGCCCAGCGGATCAGCAGCAACGCGCCGCAAATACAGAGCAATACCAGCACCATTTTCCAGGCGTTTTTTGTCGGCAGATATTTCGCCACGCCTCCCCCCTTCCGCAGAAAGAAAAGATGCGCCACAGGGCGCATCCATCGAGGTTCATAAGAACCGGGCCAGCATAGCGCGGTCGCTGGTTAAGGGCGACCTGCTGGATCAATTATTCAGAGTATAGTCGAGCGTAATTTCAGCGTTCAGCACCTGAGAGACCGGGCAGCCCGCTTTCGCCTTTTGAATGATTTCATCAAACGCCGCGTTGTCGATGCCTGGCAGACTAATGGTGCTGTTCAGCGCGACTTTAGTGATAGCAAAACCCTCGCCTTTTTTATCCAGCGAGACGTCGGCCGTAGTATCGATGCTCTCAGGCTTATGGCCCGCATTGCCCAGCATCAGCGACAGCGCCATGGAGAAACAGGCGGCGTGCGCCGCGCCGATCAGCTCTTCCGGGTTAGTGCCCTTCGCGCCTTCGAAGCGGGTGTTGAAACCGTAAGGCGTCTGGCTCAGCACGCCGCTTTCGGTGCTGATGGTGCCTTTCCCTTTAATATCGCCTTCCCAGTGCGCCGATCCTTTCTTGTGAATAGTCATTTCATTCCTCCAGTTGGTGACGAGTGAGTAAGTATAGACAAGCCTCAGCTAACGGCACGGGGACGCGGCGCGGCGCCCGGGTTCGCGAGCGCGGCGCCGGCATCCACCAGTGCGTCACGCGTGATGTCGGCGATCGATTTCGCGCCGGTCAGCGTCATCGCCACGCGCATCTCTTTCTCCACCAGCGAAAGTAAGTTTTCCACGCCGCGCTGGCCGTGTGTCGCCAGCGCATACAGGTAAGCACGCCCCAGCAGCACGCTGTCAGCGCCGAGCGCGATCATGCGCACCACGTCCAGCCCGTTGCGAATGCCGCTGTCGGCGAGAATGGTGATATCGCCCTTCACCGCATCGGCGATAGCGGGCAGCGCGCGCGCCGACGACAGCACGCCGTCAAGCTGGCGGCCGCCGTGGTTCGACACCACGATGCCGTCCGCGCCGAAACGCACCGCATCGCGCGCGTCTTCGGGATCGAGAATGCCTTTGATCACCATCGGGCCATCCCAGAACTCGCGGATCCACTCCAGATCGCTCCAGGAGATCGACGGATCGAAGTTTTTCGCCAGCCAGCCGATGTAATCCTCCAGCCCGGTCGGCTTACCGAGATAGGTGGAGATATTGCCAAGGTCGTGCGGGCGGCCATGCAGGCCAACGTCCCACGCCCACTGAGGGTGCGTCACCGCCTGCCAGTAGCGGCGCAGGGCGGCGTGCTGGCCGCTCATGCCGGAGTGCGCATCGCGATAGCGCGCGCCGGGCGTCGGCATATCGACGGTGAAGACCAGCGTCGAACAGCCTGCGGCTTTGGCGCGCTCCAGCGCGTTGCGCATAAAGCCGCGGTCGCGCAGCACGTAAAGCTGGAACCACATCGGACGGTTGATAGCGGGCGCAACCTCCTCAATCGGACAGACAGAAACCGTCGATAGCGTAAAGGGGATGCCTTTCAGCGCCGCGGCGCGAGCGGCCTGCACCTCGCCGCGGCGCGCGTACATGCCGCACAGCCCTACCGGCCCCAGCGCTACCGGCATCGCCAGGGTTTCGTTGAACAGGCGGGTTTCCAGACTCAGCTCGGACATATTCTTCAGCACGCGCTGGCGCAGCGCCACGTCGGCCAGATCCTCGACGTTACGCTGCAGCGTACGCTCGCTATAGGCACCGCCGTCGATATAGTGGAAGAGAAACGGCGGCAGAATACGCTGCGCAGCGGCGCGGTAATCGGAGGCGGCGGAGATAATCATAGGGCGTTTTCCTTGCGTTAAAGAGAGTCATTGCCTGGCAGACGCGTGATGCGCGCCTGGCGCGCTTCGTCTTCATGCAGGCTTTTCAGGGTGGCGTGAACAAAACCGAGATGCTCCATCGCCGCACGTCGCGCCTCCTCTGCCTCTCCGGCGAGGATCGCTTCAAGCAGGCGCTGATGCTGTTCGGTAAGGCGGGCGAAAATCGGCGGCTGGCTGTACATCCGCTGTCGGCTTTGCAGCACCGAGGACTGCAACAGCTCAAAGAAGCCGCGCATGGTCTGCAGCAGCACGACATTGTGTGACGCTTCGGCGATAGCGAGATGAAACCGCACGTCGGCCTGTGCGGCGAGGTCAGGATCGTCGCTCTCTTTCAGCTTCAGCGTGGCGTCGAAAGCGAGCCGCAGACGCTCTTTATCCGCCTCGGTGGCGCGCTGCGCCGCGTACCAGGCGGTGCTCGCCTCTATCGCATGGCGCGCTTCAAGAATGTCGTAACGATAGTCGGGATCGTCCTGCAGCAGCTCGCGCACAGGCGCGACGATGCGCTGTTCTGCCCAGGGAGCAAGCGGCTGACGCAGCCAGGTGCCGCCGCCGCGACGGCTAATCAGCATGCCGCTGCTGACCAGCCGCTGCAGCGCTTCGCGCAGCGAGGAGCGCGACACGCCCAGCTCGGCGGCCAGCTGCCGCTCGGCGGGGAGTTTCATGCCCGGCTCCAGCTTCTGCTGCTCTATATAACGTCGCAGCCGCACGACTAGATGCTCTGCAACCGGCGAAATTGATTCAGTCATGGCGTATCCAGACGCGGCGCGGCAAGTTTGGTCGGACCAAAAACGCGCTGTGGGTCAACAGGAGGTTAAATGGTTAACTTTTTGTTAACCTGAAACAACCTTTTGCCCCGTGATTTTTCCGCTTCTGTGATTTGTGCCGAAGAGTCAGATGAAACTGGTAGGACCAAAATAGCGAGCATGGCGCGAATAAGGAAAAGAACAGGCATAAAAAAAGCCTCCAGACGGAGGCTTGGTTCAGCAAGACGGCGTCGTCAGGCGCTCTTCGCCCATTTTTGAGCCGTCATCATCTCCATCGCCAGCGCAAACAGCGGCTGCTGGTTTTGTTCCGCGTTTTCGGCGTAGCAGCCGATCATTGAGACAACCTTGTCAGAAGATAAGCTTTCACCGTGGAGATGCAGCGTAAGCACTGCGCGACCAACGATTTTCAGCACATCTTCATGTGATCCCTGGGCAATATTACTCAATGGAAAACCCTCAAACTGTCGTTGTAATAGAAGTATGGCGCGCTAAATATAAAGCAATTGCGGTGATTATTTTATCGGCTGCATGAGTGAGATTATTTAATGATTAATTCTTTTGCTGGAGTTAAAAAAAAGGAATCATCTGATATAAAAAGGATTAAACTTTTCAAAACGCGCATTTATAAAGCTTCGACTGGCCTTAAAAAGCAACAAATTATGCACAAATAGTTCATCATCACCTGGAAGCATTAAAAGATTACATCCATTCTCATCTATCTTCGGGTTATTCCTAAACGCCTGCGGAGCTAAGCTTTCATGCAGGTTACCCTTTTCCCTGGTTGCCGCGCGACGCGCATTCTGCCAGACTTGCCGCGCTATTTTTCGACCACCTTTTGCCGCCGAGGCCGCCTGTGACCGCATTTTCTACCCTTACCGTTCTTCCCGCCAGTCAGATCGCCAACCTGGGCGAAATGGGCTATACCGATATGACGCCCATCCAGGCCGCCACGCTACCTGCCATCCTGGCGGGGAAAGACGTGCGGGCGCAGGCCAAAACCGGCAGCGGCAAAACAGCGGCGTTCGGCATCGGCCTGCTGCAGCATATCGACAGCAGCCGCTACGTTACCCAGGCGCTGGTCCTCTGTCCGACGCGCGAGCTGGCGGATCAGGTCAGCAACGTGCTGCGTCAGCTGGCGCGTTTTACCCGCAATATTAAAATCCTCACCCTGTGCGGCGGCCAGCCTTTAAGTGCGCAGCGCGACTCGCTGGCGCATGCCCCACATATCGTGGTCGGCACGCCGGGCCGTATTCTCGATCATCTGAAGCGCGAAACGCTGAAGCTCGATCAGCTCGCCACGCTGGTGCTGGACGAGGCAGATCGCATGCTGGAGATGGGCTTTCGCGATGATATGGAGGCGGTGGCCGCGCTGACGCCCGCCAGCCGCCAGACGCTGCTCTTCTCTGCCACCTGGCCGGAGAGCATCGCCTCGCTCAGCGCGCGCTTTCAGCGCGACGCGCTGCATGTCGCCACGGAAGAGGTCAGCGAGCTGCCCGCCATCGAACAGGAATTTATCGAAGCGAGCCAGAATGAAAAGCTGCCGCTGCTGCAGGCGCTGCTGTCGCAGCGTCAGCCTGCTTCATGCGTGGTGTTCTGCAACACCAAACGCGAGTGCGACGATATTGCCGCCGCGCTCAATCAGCAGGATATCAGCGCGCTGGCGCTGCATGGCGATCTGGAGCAGCGCGACCGCGAACGGGTACTGATCCGCTTTGCTAACGGCAGCGGGCGCGTGCTGGTGGCGACCGACGTCGCGGCGCGCGGTCTGGATATTAAAGCGCTGGCGATGGTGGTGAACTACCAGCTGGCGTGGGATCCGGAAGTACATGTGCACCGCATTGGCCGCACCGGCCGCGCAGGCGAACAGGGCAGCGCGGTAAGCTTTGTCGCAGCGGACGAAATGGCGCGCGCCCACGCGCTGGAAGATTTTCTGCAGCAGCCGCTCAACTGGGTGGCGGCAAGCGCGCTGAAAAAAGGCGCGCGCCAGCCGCTGCCGGCCGCCATGATGACGCTCTGCATTGATGGCGGACGAAAAGCGAAGATCCGTCCGGGGGATATTCTCGGTGCTCTTACCGGTGAGGCAGGCTTTCGCGCCGACCAGATCGGCAAGATCGATATCACCCCCAGCCACGCCTACGTTGCCGTTGCGGCGAGCGAAGCCAAAGCCGCGCTGGTCAGGCTGAAGCAGGGAAAAATGAAGGGCAAGAGCGTGCGAGCGATTCTGCTGAAGGACTGAAACGAGCGGCTGGAGAGCGCGGGGAGCAAAATGCCCCGCGCTACAGGCCAAAACAACGCACTGGCGCGGAGATCAACGCACCATAAGGTGCGTATTTAGTCGTGTCGGGCGAACGAGACCGTCTCGATCGCCCAGAAAAGCTACATCGAAGATTTAGCCGGGCTGTTACGGCTCGTCAATCTGCGTAACCTGCAGTACCGTTTTCTCACCTTTGCCGTGAACACGGCCGCTTACGCGCACCTGCTCGTCCGCTTTGTAGGTTTTACCGCCGAAGGTTTTTTGCGGCGCGATAATAGTGATAGTGCCGGTGCTGTCGCGGAACTGATAGTTATCGCCCTGCAGTTTCTTCAGAATATAACCTTCAAGCGTGACGTAACCGTCCTGACGGAAATCGCGGATCTGGTTGATATGCGTCTGGCCGGTATCCTCTGAACCTTTATAACCCGCATCCTGCTTTTTCTGCGGCGGCGGCGTCGCGCCCGCTTCAAAACCGCCCTTCTCGGCCAGCGCCGGTAAACTCAACAAGGCCAACAGCGTAAACGTCATGACTTTTTTCATGGTGCGCTCCTTTAGTGAAATTTTTCCGTTGTTACCCGTTAAGCCTGGCACAAGAATCGCTAACCGCCTGGTCGATCTATTTTTCACCACTGCCTCTTACTTTTTTGCGAGACGTGCCGATAACGCTTTTAACACCCACTATCGCCGCGCGACAGGCGGCAGCAAGGCAGAGCCAACGATGGATAATTTTCAAAAAGAGATAGATGAAAGAGCAAATCTGGCGTTATCAAACCGCTTTGAACTGCTGCTGTTCCGCCTGGGCACCGATCAGGCTAAAGGAAAATCTGAACTGTTCGGCATTAACGTTTTCAAGCTGCGCGAAATCGTGCCGATGCAGCCGATTACCCGCGCAGCGGGCATGCGTTCACCGCTGCTGGGCATGACCAACATTCGCGGCCAGTTTATCCCGGTTATCGATCTACCGGCAGTCGCGGGTTGTACGCCGGAGACCGGCCTGAACCTGCTGCTGGTTACCGAGTATGCGCGTAATACGCAGGCCTTCGCCGTAGAGTCGGTCGATAATATCGTTCGCCTCGACTGGAGCCAGGTGCATACCGCTGAAAAAGGCATTGGCGGCCGCAATATCACCAGTATCGCCTGCCTCGAAGATGACAAAGGCAGCAATAACCTGGCGATGGTGCTCGACGTTGAACAGATTCTGTATGACGTGATCCCGTCGGTGCGCGGCGACGAGCCGGCGCCGGAAATCGTGCGCAGCTTTAAGATCAAGCCGGGCGCGGTAGCTATCGTGGCGGAGGACTCGAAAGTGGCGCGTCAGCTGCTGGAGCAGGGCCTGAAAAGCATGGGCATCCCGGCACTGATGCATAACACCGGGCTTGAAGCCTGGCTGAAGATCAAAGAGATGACCGAAGCGGCGCAGGCGGCGGGCGAGTCGATTCACGACAAGATTGCGCTGGTGCTGACCGACCTCGAAATGCCGGAGATGGATGGCTTTACCCTGACGCGCAATATCAAGCGCGAAGAGGCGCTAAAGCGTATTCCGGTCGTGATCCACTCTTCGCTTTCCGGCAGCGCCAACGAAGACCATGTGCGTAAAGTCGGCGCGGACGGCTACGTCGCGAAATTCGAAATTAACGAACTCTCCTCTGTGATTCACAGCGTGCTGGAAAAAGCGCCCTGATGCTCTCTGAACACGCGACGCCCCGTCGCGTGTTCCTTTTCTGTTTCGCTTTTATCCCCTCTTCCTTTTGCTCTGATGACCTCATCAGCGCCTGCCTTTACTCGCCTGCTGCTGAACGGGCCAGACTCAACTGCTTAGCCGGGTTAATCTGATAGCTCGCTAATGCCTTCTGATTCTCTGCAGCGCTAATGATTAGCCTACAGCGTGCCTGCTATGCCGCTCCGGCGTGCAGAAAACGCTCAGAAAAATTAAAGTCAAAACAAAAGCATCCGATAACCTGTGCGCCAGCTCTCATTTTAGCCGTTATCGGGCGGCCTGGGGGTTCGGCGCAGGCTGGTCACACACAGGCGTTAAAAACTTAACTGTTTAAGCAGAAACGCTTTATGGAATAGCGGGGAGAAGAGAGATGTGGAGTTTAAAAAACATGAAGGTCGGTGTCCGGCTTGGCGTCGCCTTCGGCATTGTGGTGGTGTTGATGGTGATCATTGGAGTAACAACCGTCAGCAAAATCCAGAGCATCAACAGCGGCATTTCCGCTATCGTTGACGACCGTTACGTTAAAGTGCGTCTCGCCTTTGACGTGCGCGACGGCGTAAACGATCAGATTAAATACCTGCGCGGGCTGGTGATCGATACCGCGCATCCGGACAGAAACGTTAAACGCTACGGCCAGCTTGATGAAGCGACCCAGCGCACCAACACCGCCATGAACCGCATCGCTGCCATTCAGGTTACCGAAGTCGGGAAAAAGAAAATTCAGGGACTGATTGATGCGGGCAAGCAATTCGAAACCGCGAAAAGCGCGCTGATCGCGCTGGTCAAAGCGGGTGACTTTGAAAACGCCGGGGTCTATGCGCTGAAAACCATGACGCCAGCCCAGAATGCTTTCCTTGAGGGCGCTGAGAAATTCGCTAACTCGCAGGATTCACAGCTGCGCAACGAAGGCCGGGAAATCGTCAGCGCCGCCAGTACGGCAATAATGATTACGCTGGTCTGCGCCGCGCTGGCAATCATCGCCTCGATTCTGCTGGGCATCTACCTGACCCGCTCAATCGTGCGTCCGCTCACTGAAGCGGTTGGCGTCGCCGAGCGCGTCGCCGCAGGCGATCTCAGTTCAAAAATCACTATCGACAGCCGTGATGAAACCGGCGTGCTGATGCGCGCGCTGCAGCAAATGAACGACAATCTGCTGAGCATAGTCACCGAAGTACGCACCGGCTCCGATACTATCGCCGTCGCGTCGAACCAGATCTCCAGCGGCAACCTGGATCTCTCTACCCGTACCGAACAGCAGGCCAGCTCGCTGGAAGAAACCGCCTCGGCGATGGAGCAGATGACCTCTACCGTGAAGCACAACGCTGACAACGCGCGTGAAGCCAATCAGCTGGTCGCGACCACTTCCGCCGTGGCGCGTGAAGGCGGCGTGGTGATGGAGCAGGTGATCGAGAAGATGGAGGCCATTGCGCTGTCGTCGAAGAAAATCGTCGATATTATCAGCGTAATCGACTCTATCGCCTTCCAGACCAATATCCTGTCGCTTAACGCTGCCGTCGAAGCGGCGCGCGCGGGTGAACAGGGTCGCGGATTTGCCGTAGTGGCGAGCGAAGTGCGCAATCTGGCGCAGCGCTCAGCGTCGGCGGCGAAAGAGATCAAGCTGCTGATTGAAGATTCCGTGATGAAAGTCGATGAGGGCAGCAGGCTGGTTTCCCACGCTGGCTCCACCATCGGCGAGGTGGTCAACAGCGTGAATAGCGTAGCGGGCATCATGAGCGAAATCACTATTGCCAGCAGCGAGCAGAGCACCGGCATCAGCGAAATCAACATGGCGATTACGCAGATGGAAGCGGTGACGCAGCAGAACGCCGCGCTGGTACAGGAAGCTTCGGCTGCCTCGCAGGCGTTGCAGGATCAGGCGGAACGCATGGCGCAGGCGATGAGCGTGTTTAAAACCGGCGCGCTGCGCCCCGCTCAGTAAGGGTTCACTACCGGGCGGCCGTTGCGGGCCGCCCGACGTGATTAACGATAATAAGCCAGAGGAAAGTAAAATCTGGTCGTGTGTAGCGGATGAAATACATCCATTAAAAAGCGCGCGCCTTATACAGGGCGTAAAGACAGTAATAAGCCGCAAAACTATTAAAATTCATAATAATATATTTCAGTTTTTCATTGCGGTTCAGCAGGATAAAAATTCCTTTTGAATATTTCCCGCGTTTAATCTCATTAATTTCCCGTGATATTTCATTGTGCGTAAAAGAGTCGTGATACATCGACGTCACTATCTGCATATCCAGCGCCAGCACTCGCTTAGAGACGCCTTTCAGAAAGTAGTCGAGATCGCGGTGCGTATACTTATTCATGATGGTGTCATACAGGCCGGTCAGAAACTGCTTGCGCTCTTTGAGTTCGTTGTACTGAACGCGCTTCTTTGACAGCGAATCCATCACATTTTCGTAATGGTAGGCTGTGCTGTCGATCACCAGACAGTTACTGACGTTGTAAAAGTACTTGAGGTTGAACAGCAGATCTTCGCTCATGGAGATCCCCTCAAGGAAATGGAGATTATTCGCCTCAATTACGCGCCGGCTGTAACACTTGTTGTGCAGATAACCGATATTGTCGCTCATCTCCAGTTCGCCAAGCAGATAAGGCATCTCCTGCGCCGCAAAATAGCCATATTTACGGATGCTGCCGATACGGTCATCGACCAGGTTGCCGACGATTAAATCTACCGGCCTGCCGTAGCTGTTATCCAGCGACTGCTGAAAGCTGGCGAGAAAATGATCGTCAACCCAGTCGTCAGCGTCGAGGAAAAGAATAAAATCCCCCTGCGCCTGCTTCAGCGCGCGGTTACGCGCCGCGCTGACGCCGCCATTCTGCTGGTTGATAACGTGAATATTCTGCTGGTAGCTAAATTCCTCCAGCAACGCGGCGGTGCCGTCGGTGCTGCCGTCATTAACTACTATCACTTCATAATCGTCGCAGGTCTGCTGCAAGACACTGATTAATGTTCTTCTCAATGTTTTTTGCGCATTCCACGCGGGAATAATAATGCTGAACCTGGGTGTAGAAATCATTTTTCATTCCTCTTAACTATCTGAGGGTTTTAACGTCGTTTAATAAAAACCATATTTTTTTAGGACTGAAAAAAGAGCGATGAATGGTTAACATCGGCTGAGCGGCAAAAAAGTAATTCAGCAGCGTGAACGAAAGCAGTTCAGTCAAAATAACGCTAAAGGCTGCGCCGGTCAGGCCATAGAGCGGCACCAGAACAGCGGAAGAGACCAGACAAATCAGCAGTACAAAAAAGGTTTTTTTCACCAGATAGGCGTAACCGTTATATTTGATAATAAAGCGATCCATTACGCTGCTCAGCAGGCCGAACATCGCGCCAAGACAGAGCCAGACCGTAGGCGCGACCGCATCCTGATAAGCGGGACCGTAAAAGTAATGAATAAAAGGCGGGGCCAGCAGCGCGACGGCGGCGATCACCAGCGCCGACACCCCCACCACCAGCAGGTGCAGCTGCTGAATTTTAACGATGGCGCGTTTAGGGTCGCGTTCTGAGAAAAAGGCGGGATAGAACGACGCCAGCAGCGCATTAGGCAAAAAGACCCAGGCGCCAGAAAGCGTTAACGCCACCGAAAAGACACCCGCCTCTTTAACGCCGAGAAAATAGCTGACGCTGAACTGGTTCAGACGCGTATAGAGCGCCACGGCGACAACCGAGAAGATAAGCGTGCCGCCGGAAGCCAGCATATAGCGAGAATAGATCTTCAGCTGTTTGCGGGTCGGCGTGCGCACCGCGCCTTCATAGCGGCGGAACAGCACCAGCTTGATAACAAAGGGAATAAAGGTCGCCAGCACCATCGGCAGCGCCAGGTAGTGCGGGTCCAGCTCGAAGTATGAGATGACGAAGCGTATCGTCAGGCTAATGGTTAAGCCGATAGCGTTGGCAATGACGTTCAGTTTCGCATTCAGCATCGCCTCGTTAAAAACGTTGACCAGATCGATAGCGGAAAAGAGGCAGGCGATGGCGGCAGCGACAATAAAGATCTGCGCCTGCGAGCTCATCTCTTCGCGCATTATCACCATACCGGCCGACGCCAGCACCAGATAGAGCGTGAAGATCAGCACCGATGCGGAGAGCATCAGCCTGATGCCGGAATGTTTATTCTGCGACAGCCGTTTCAGCAGAATGACATCGCTGCCCATATAGGCCACGGTCTGCAAAAACTGAAACACCAGCAGCGAGATGGAAATAATGCCGAAGGTAGTTGGCCCGACATATTTCGCCACAAAAGAGGTAACGAAAATCAGGCCAAAGACCGCAATGATCTTCTCGGCGATCATCCACAACGAATTCTTCAGTTTATCTTTCATGATTACCCTCCGCGCACCGCGCTTTGCGCCAGCTTGCGCAGCTGGGAGACCAGACGCGGCGAGCAGAAAAAAAGCGTGAAGTAGAGGCTCCAGCCGTTAACGATGACCCCTGAAGAGAGGTAGGCTTTAAAAGCCTGACGGTAGCGGCGAATATGATCGTTGATAAAGGCGGAATTAAACTCGCCTGAGACGATGGCTTTATATAAATAAGCCGAAGAGACCTTCAGCAGCAGGAAATAGAAAAATTTGTCGTTGCTGCGCGACAGCAGCCGCTGCATTTCACTAAATGAGCGGGCGAATGAGAAATGCTTTTCGCGTACCGACGAGCGCGTCGCCGAGTTCTCAGATTCAACGTAGTTGTAAATGACGCTGTTGATACATATCACCTGCTGGTTTTTAAGCAGGCTGAGATACTGCATAACAAACAGCAGATCCTCGAAATTAGCGATCTGCTCGTTAAAGCGCAGCTGGTGCGCGCGGATCAGCTCGCCGTTAAAGAGCTTGTCGCAGATGCCGTGACGCGGATGGAAATAGAGCAGATCGTTGACCGCATCGCTGGCGCTGAGCACGCGCCGCGCCGCAGAGGGAAAGGTCCGCGCGACAGGCTGTCCCTGCGGCGTAAAGTGCTGCGACTCGCCGACAATCAGGCCAACGTCATCATTCATCTGCGACAGGCAGAGGCTTAATGCGTCGGCGGGCAGAAAATCATCCGCGTCGACGAAGCGCAAATAAGCGCCGCGCGACGCCGCAATGCCCGCGTTGCGCGCCGATGAGACGCCGGCGTTACGCTGGGTAATAATGCGCACCTGGGGGTGGTCGCGCCAGCTCTCCAGCATCAGCGGCGAGCTGTCGGTCGAGCCGTCGTCAACCAGAATCAGTTCAACGCGCGGCTCCTGCTGCGCCAGCACGCTTTCAACACAGCGAATAATCGAGTTTTCGGCATTATATACCGGCACAATTACGCTAATTAACGGGCTGTTAAGCGTTACCATAGATCCTCTGGGAAAAGTGTTTTACGTCCACGCTAAAAGCGCAGCAATAACCGCAATAAAGCTTTAGTGCCGGGCTCACTTCAGCGTTTTTGTTTTTTCCCGGATGAATGCTGTGCGACTACAGAAAAAATCAGGATTGAATGATGAGATATTACGTGCCGCTTTTATTCCGTCAATGGGGCGAACGCTAAACCGGAATTTCCGCACAGACGCTCTGTTTATTCATCATAATTAATGGATAAGCGGGCATTACGCTTACCTGTGAGATTTATCACCTGCCTGGGCTGGCACGCTTAAACAGTAAAAAGCAGAATTAATAACGCTTTTTCTTCAAAGAGGAAAAAATCGCCTTTAGCCTTAGGATTTATCCTGGCTGGTAAAAACAAAAAAAGCTGTGCTTTCAGGGCATCGTGCAGACTGACGTGAAATTAGATTAACCGGGCTTAATAAGTTTTGTTTCTCGATACTTTCACTATTAATCAGCACGCCGCAATGCACGCTTAAGAATAATAAGAATATACATTTAAAACATAGCGCCAGGTTAAACAGTGCTGATGTAAAAAAAGCGGGGTTAAATGCGGGAAAAATTAAGCCGGTTAACGTGACGAATATCTCGTAAATTTCGGGGGGTGACCTAAGAATTGGGCGAGAGGTCAGGACAGAGGGAAATAAGGTATCGGGTGCTGCGGGTAAAGGTGAAGGGCTGGCTTTAGCCCTTCTCTCTGCGTTAAAGCGCGTTTAAGGCATTCATTACCGCATCGGGCATGCTGGGCCTGCCGTTACTGAGGCAGGTTGCGACAAAAGTCGCCTCGGCATAAGTGACGCCATCGACCCTGATTTGCTGAACGAAGTTAACCCGATTGCGCTTTTCATTTTTCTCCAGCGTACAGGTCACTTCCAGCTTGTCGCCCTTTTGCAGGCTCTTGCGAAAGCGCAGCGAATACTCCAGCACCATATAGAGGCGTCCCTGTTTAAACTCCTCTTCAATGTCGATACCCAGCGCTTCGCGCATGTAGGCATGGCGCGTCCATTCCATATAGAAAGGGTAATAGAGGCCATCGACGATGCCCTGGAAATCGATATGGTTTTCATCAACATCATAGTGCTTTGCAAACATGTCCGTATCCTGCGGTAGTGAATAGAGTAACGGTTTGATTTTGCGAATTTAACCTGGCGCGGCCTCTGACGCACTGCTTTTGTGCGCGCGGCAAGGTAAAAAAAGCCAGGCATATTGCCTGGCAAAGACGTTAATTCAGATGCGTTTTTAGCTCATCGGCCGCCTGGCGCAGCGCAGTACGAACCGCAGGCACATCGCTCAGTCCGTTCAGCAAACCGTAATCGTGGATCAGACCGTTATAGCGCGTTACCGTGACGTCAACGCCAGCGGCATCCAGCTTACGGCCGAAGGCTTCGCCCTCGTCGCGCAGCACGTCCAGCTCGGCGGTCTGGATTAAGGTTGGCGGTAGCCCCTGCAGCTGTTCACGGGTAGCGCGCAGCGGCGAAGCCAGAATATTGTTTCGATCGCTCGCTTTAGTTGTGTAGTTATCCCAGAACCATTTCATCATATTGCGCGTCAGAAAATAGCCATTCTGGAACTGATGATATGACCCGGTATCAAAGTGCGCGTCGGTCACCGGCCAGAGCATCACGTCATAGCGAATCGCTGGCGTATGCTGCTGCTTCGCCTGCAGCGCGACCGCCGCCACCATATTGCCGCCGACGCTGTTGCCCACCAGCGCCAGACGTTTGCCGTCCACGCCAATCTCAGCACCGTGTTCTGCAACCCAGCGGGTTGCGGCATACGCCTGATTGATAGCGACGGGATAGCGCGCTTCCGGCGACGGCGTATAGTTAACGAATACCGCCGCGGCGCCCGACTCAACGACCAGATCGCGCACCAGACGTTCATGGGTCGGAAAATCCCCTAATACCCAGCCGCCGCCGTGGAAGAACATAAACACCGGCAGCGTGCCCTGCGCCCCTTTGGGCTTAACAATATTGAGTTTCAAAGGCTGGCCGTTTACCTCAATGGTTTTTTCCGTTACCTCTGCGTCGGGCAACGCCGCGCCTTTTTGTGCGCCGACCAGCACCTGCCGCGCTGCCTGGGGCGAGAGCTGTTCCAGCGGTTTGCCGCCGCTGCTGTTCAGCACATTTAAAAAGTTTTGTACATGACGCTCCGGCTGCGGTGTTTCAGCGAAGCTGTTAGCAGAAGCAGCGGCCAGCGCCAGGGCTAAAAAGGTCTGTTTAATTTTCATGAAGTCACTCCTTTAATCAGTTCACTATTAAATCGCACGCTATTTAAATACATCGCCTTAGCTGCGACGCATTCGGGATGAGGTGAATTTATATAGCGCACTACTTAATAGCAAACAAAAAATAATGCACTTTCTTCAAATAAATCTTATCTTTTTGATTATCATTGTTTTTTATTTTACCAGGCGGCACGCAGCGCTAAAAAGAGAGGGGACAACAAGGCTGAGGTCGATGAGAAGGATTCAGTGAGTTACAGCAAGGGGGATTTTAGAGCAGTCCTACCGTCTCAAATCTGTCACACGGGCTAAAAGGAGAAGGAACGAATGATGGGTAACGCTTTGATATAACTGGTGCCGGAAACAGGAGTCGAACCTGCGACCTTCGCATTACGAATGCGCTGCTCTACCAACTGAGCTACACCGGCATAAAGGCGAGAACTACGGGGCAATAAGGTAGAAAAAAGCGCTACCTGCGTCAAGAGCCGCAGCGTGCAGATGCTGCTTTTCTCGTCATTTGATACCCGAAACGGCTCCCCTGCTCTCTTTCTGCGCCAGAAACAAAAAAAGGCGAGGCCGTAGCCTCGCCAAAACGTGCCTGTCATCAATCGTAATAAGGGACCTTGCGGTCAGTACCATTGATATTGATAAGCACAAAGCCCGAAGGCGTGGTTTTATTAGTCGGCGTACCCGCGGTCGTCGCGAGCGTGACTACGCCTTTCTCGTTGGCGCCGATACCTGCCAGTCCATTATGCAAGCCAAAGCGTGCGGCCGGTTTCAGCGTCCCCATCTTGGTGGTGTCCGTTACCACCGACATATCGGACTGGAACAGCGAGCAGGAGCCGCTATCGAAGCGCGTTGGGCCGGTACATTGCAGGTTGAACATAGTGTCCCCACTGTTCGCGGCCAGCTTTACCCACACCACCGCATAGGTGGTGCCGACGCGACTGTAGCGAATATCCAGCACCGCCGGTTGCCCCATATGGCAGGCGTCGGCCCAGACGGTTTCCAGTCGCTGCAGGTTGATCCAGGTTTTACCGGTCCCCACCATGTTGACCGGCGAGGTAGCGGTCGTAGACGGCGAGGTGGCGTCGCCTTTACCAATCATCTCAATAACCCACTGCTGGTTAGGGCTGGGGAAGAAGAACTGGCCGAGGCGATACCAGTTATCGGTGCTGGTATTGTTGGTTACTTTATAACCGCTGTAGTACCCTGCTCGCAGCGAGCCGGTCATAAAGGTGCCGTGGTTCTCGTCACGACGATAGCCATACTCAAAGGTAGAGAGCCAGCGGCCGCTGACGGCATCCTGAGAGATAGTGCCGCCCGACTGCAGGCCGATCTGGCGCATCACCACGCGCGCATTGTTCAGATTGAACGGGTTGTCGCAAGCTTCAATGTTCAGCGTGTCGATGGTCCAGCCGCCGTCGGAGAGATTGCCGGGGTTGCGCGTATGCTCAATCCAGACGTTGCGCATAATCCCCTGGGTCACGCGCGGCATATAGAGCGTGGCGTCGCCGTAGCCGGTCTGAAAGTTAGCGTTGCTCAGCTCGATTGCCGTTGAGTGGTCCCAGACGCCATTCGGTGAGTTTGACCAGCCCACATCAAACACGCGCGAATAGGTGTAGAGGGTATAGATCTGGTCAAACTTACTGTCGAGCGTATCCAGCAGCTTGAACACCGTACCGCCGGTATTTTGCGCGCGGAAACAGTGAATGTTCACCGTTTCCCCTTCGATACAGGTGTTCTCAAAGAACGGCTGGTTGTTGCTCACCAGATCGGCGGTGATGGTGCCGGTGTTTTTCACGGTATCGGCGCTGGCCTGACCGTTCCACGCCATACCGGCGATCACCGTACGACGCGCTTTTACCTTGAACACCGGCGTGGCGCTTTTATCAGAGATAATGGTGGTACGCGGCAGCGAACCCAGCGGTGAGTCATCGCCGAGCAGGCCAAAGAAGGTCGCATCAGTGGCGCTGAGATCGATGGGCTTGATCAGGAATTTCCCGCCGGGAAAGCGTACGGGCAGCGCGACGCAGTTAGCGTTCCAGGTCTTGGTCCAGTTGTACATGCGCATAAAGGCGTCGGTGTCGTCGGTGTAGCCATCGCCTTTGGCACCGAAGTGCAGCACGTTCAACTCAGAAGGATCGTTAATAGTGCGCTTCCAGTAAAAGCCATCGCCCACTGCAATCGTGCCACCGTCATCTTTTAGCGTGGTGGTGCCAAGGTAGCCGATAAAATCACCGCCGCCACGGAAGGTTGAATCCTTATCATAGTAGCGGTTCAGACTGGCGACCTGGCCTGCTGCTGCTGGTTTGGTGGTACGCAGTTCAGCATAAGAGTTCACTTCAATCATGGTATCCTCCTCAGGATTTCAGGGTACTGATGCTCTGACGTCTGTCAGCGCGTGGCCGGACGGCCGCAAAGTTGGTCCCACATGTCGTTGTGGGTATTGATGGCGCGAACGGTGCGAACGTCCATGCGTTGCGCATCGTCGCCGTGGGTGTAAATCGGTGAAAAAAGCACACAGGCCGAATCGGTGACGGCCGCTGGCTCAGGGTTTGTTGTATTTCGACTGCTGCAGCTTGTCGCGAGCAGCAGCGTCATCAAGATTGCTGTTATCGGTCGTAACACGGGTCGCCTCCTCGCGATGCAGTTGTTGCTGATGCGCGACGGCGGCGGTTTGCGCCGCCTCTTTCTTCGCGCTCTCCGTATCGGCTTTGGCCTGCTGCTGTACCTTGCCGATCTTTTTGCCGCCGAAATAGCTGGCGCCCAGCGCGGCAATCAGCGCCCCAATAACGGCGATCCAGTGCCAGCCGCCGGTAAGCAGTGCGGTAAACAGGCTCATTTTTTGTTCGCCTCCAGTGCTTGCTTTTGCAGCAGCAGATTCTTCTGCCGCACAAACTGCGCGATAACACCCATCGCCACCATAAAGGCGCCGATCAGGCCGAGATAGTTGTGGGGAAGAATGCCTTTAACGTCTTCCGGCAAGGTATTCCAGGCGTTCAGCGCCGCCTCAGGAAAGGACTGCACCCAGGCGCTGAGCATCGATCCCAGCGACGCCAGCCAGACAGACCAGGTTTTAAACAGCAGCCGCGCATGGGCAACAAACTCCAGCGTGGTAAAGCGCTGCATAATCAGCAGCACAACGATGACCGCCAGGACGGCGATGATAAAAAGTAACCATTTCATAGCAGCCCCCGATAAACGTCATAGGTGCCGCTGCGCATCACTTCGGCATGACGGCGAGCGCGTCCCGGCGTCTGACGCGCCCACAGGCTGTTGAGCATGGAGTTGGCCGCGCTGTCGTAATCCTCCGCCGCCACCGCGCTCAGCATGCTGGTAAACAGCGAGAGGCCATCCACGCCGAGCTGATACGCCATGCTGTAAAGCACGTCGCTGCGTGCGTCATTGCACTTTGCCAGCGCCTGTTGCAGCAGCGGTCGGCTCTGCATCTGCTGGGCTTTCCCCTCGATGATGCATTTCTTCCAGACGTCGCCG
The DNA here is from genome assembly GCF_002431095.1 of Pantoea sp. UBA5923. NCBI lineage: Bacteria > Pseudomonadati > Pseudomonadota > Gammaproteobacteria > Enterobacterales > Erwiniaceae > Pantoea > Pantoea sp. UBA5923. The sequence continues at coordinate 218,145 of NZ_DJDN01000078.1, forward strand.
ACCTGACGCGGCACGCGAAACACATAGTTATTGAGCGACGCGCCCTTTGGTCCGATGCGAATGCCGCCCGCCACGGTAGGAAATCCCTGCGTGTCGAGATAAGGCGCTTCGACGTAACCCTCTTCAAAATTGAGAATCTCAATAATCTGGCTCATAACCATTCCTCTATTACGGGCATGGGAAAGCATTCCCGATGCGACAACGACAGTTAAAGCGCACTGATCAGTGCCAGAGATAACCCCAGCAATGCCCCAGGCGAACCCAGCAGCAGGACTAAACAGTGCGGTCAGGCTTCCCGTTCAGACAAAACGGGAGAAAAGGTGAAGTACAGCGGTACAGGCAGGAAACAGGGCAGGTTCAGCGCACGGCGTAGAGATGCACATGCGGCAGACAGCAGTTATCGAAACTGGCGGTTTCAGAACGGTTAACGTGCGTCGGGGCGATAGCCCGTTCAACACGCGAGGTCACCGGACGCTGAGCGATGCGTTCGGCGCGACGTAAAGGGGGATTTTCGGGTTCGCAGCCCAGCGCCTGATCGATGCTGAGCTTGAGTCGACTGAGCGGCTGACGCCGACGATGTCTGCGGGTGCGTGCATTACCTACGAATACGCTTTTGCCATAATGTATTATCGCCATAACTCCTCCTGTGAATGAGTCTTTGGCGATGGGGTGGCAGGCGCGGGTTTTCGGCAAGCCGAACCGTCCCGGATGCCGCGTTTTCCGCTCACAGCGCAGTGACCCGGCTGTAATAACAGCCAGGCTAAGCGCGAGTTGGGAGAAAAAGGCGGCATCTGACGACGCTGCATGTGCGCATCCACCCCATCCCAAAGTTCATTGACTTTGTGATGGTATGATTCGCGCTTGTGCAGCGCCTCGATTGTTTAAGAGCGGCTCACTCCGTGAGAGAAGGGCTTCGTTGGTCCACGCTCAAATTATTAACCTGTTCTTATGCTTTATCAAACACCAACAGTTAATTTTTTATTTACTATTGGTTAAATTTTTGAATTTTGCTGAATTATTTTTTTTCAGCCGCCTGATACTGAACAGATTTTATACAGAAGCTAACCCAGTAGCTGGTAGTGCCGCGCCTGACTCAGGATGACCTTGGCCATCACCTGCATACTGTCAACATCCTCGCGATTAAGATACCAGGTCTCATAGCGCTTATTATCTGAAATAACAGCAATTTTTTTATGCTGTAGCTGCAAGCGCTTGAGGTAAAGCTGGTTATCCAGGGTAAAGATGTAGATACCGTCTCCGTCAAAAACCTTCACGCTGATGTCCACGAACAGCTGATCGCGCGGCGCAAAGGTCTCCACCATCGAATCGCTGTTGATGGCAATTAACCGGATGTTTTCCGCCGGACGGCCATTGAAAAGCACGCGCGCCTCATCCACGCCATATTCAATGGCATGGATGGTCTCGACGAACTCTTCCCGCGCAAACAACCCGGATGCTGACTTTTGCCCAATATCGAGGCTTTCAATACGGAACACATTGCGCTGCGCGTTAAGGCTGTCGATTGACAACGATTCAGCAGGCTTTTCCATTCCGTACTGTAGCCATTCAACCCGTACGCCCAGCAGACGGCTCAACGCCAGCAAGTTATTATCATCAGGCACCGATTGTGCGTTGAACCACTTCCACACGCCCGGCGTCGATATTTTGCATCCCAACTGTTGTAACGCTTTGGCAACCTGTTTATTTCGTCCATGTCCGACAATTCCCGCGCTTTCGCAAGCGGCAATCAGCCTGGCAGTAAAAGCTTGTCTCGTACTCTCTTTTTTAACCATTAGTTAATAATCTGCCATAGAGGAGATACTGGATGTTATTTTCATTATTGCTACCAGTTCATTTTATATTACCGTCCGTTTGCTACCCAATTGCTTTTGTAAAGCAGCGCTAATTATCATTATCCTCTTCACGTCTTGCGCAACCAGTCTCGAATGCGCTGCGGCCCGTTGCGGCGCGGCTTTCAGGAATGTTCCGTAGAAAAATGGGCAAAAAACAGGCAACCGCTTTGCGTAAAAAAAAGTGACGTCCTGACGCGCCGAAAGTCGCACCGTAAAACTCCAAAATTAACTGGATCGAAAAAGCGGCGTTAAAAAAAAGGGCGCCCGTTCTGGACACCCTTTTTGTTAAATAAAATCGCGATCAGGGGCGCAGCGTATCGTCGCCCCATGCGACCCATTTGTAGGTGGTCAGCGCCTCCAGCCCCATCGGGCCGCGCGCATGCAGCTTCTGCGTGCTCACCGCGACCTCCGCGCCGAGTCCAAACTGACCGCCGTCGGTAAAACGCGTGCTGGCGTTTACGTAAACCGCCGAGGAGTCGACCTGTTTAACAAAGCGGCTGGCATTCTGCGTACTGCGCGTCAGGATGGCGTCTGAATGCTGGGTGCCGTGTGTGCGGATATGCTCGATAGCCGCATCCATATCATCCACCAGCTTCACGTTGAGATCGAGCGACAGCCACTCGTCGTCATAGTCGCCCGTTTTGATCGGCGTAACGCTGGCGGGGCCGTCCTGCAACTGCGCCAGCAGGTTCTCATCAGCGTGCAGCGGGATCCCCTCCTGCGCCATCCGCGCCGTAAATGCCGGCAGGAAACGATCGGCGATCGCCCGATGGATCAGCAGGGTCTCCAGCGAGTTACAGGCGCTGGGCCGCTGTTTTTTCGCGTTGACGATCACCTCGAGCGCCGGCGCGATCTCCATGGTTTCATCCAGGTAGATATGGCAAACGCCGATCCCGCCGGTAATCACCGGTATCGTCGAATTTTCGCGGCAGAGCTTGTGCAGCCCTGCCCCGCCGCGCGGGATCAGCATATCGACGTAGCGATCCAGCTTCAGCAGCTGGTTCACCAGTTCACGATCCGGATTTTCAATCGCCTGCACCGCCGCCGCTGGCAGGCCGTACTGCTGAAGCGCATTCTGGATCACTCGCACCGTGGCCGCATTGGTGCGCCACGTCTCCTTGCCGCCGCGCAGGATCGAGGCGTTGCCGGTTTTCAGGCACAGGCTGGCGACATCCACCGTCACGTTGGGGCGCGCCTCATAAATCACGCCTACCACGCCGAGCGGAACGCGGCGACGCTCGATGCGCAGGCCGCTGTCGAGCTGGCCGCCATCGATCAGCTGGCCGACCGGATCGGCGAGCTGGCATACCTTACGCACGTCGTCGGCGATAGCGCTCAGGCGCTGCGGATTCAGCGTCAGGCGATCGAGCAGCGCAGCGCTCATGCCGTTCGCGCGCGCATCGGCGAGATCCTGCTCGTTGGCCGCCAGAATCGCATCGCGCTCCTCATCGAGACGATCGGCGATCGCCAGCAGGACCTGGTTTTTCTCTGCGGTCGAGAGATCGGCCAGCTTATACGCGGCGGCGCGCGCCGCTTTTCCCATTTCTTCAAGCATTTGACCGCTCCTTAACTGACGATCATGTCGTCGCGATGTACGGCCACCGGACCGTATTCATAACCGAGGATCTCCCCGATCTGCTGACTGTGACGACCAGAAATCATTCGCAGCGCATCGCTGTTATAGCGCGAGACGCCGTGTGCAATATCGCGCCCCAGCAGGCTGCGAATGCGGATCACCTCGCCGCGCGAAAAGTTGCCGCGCACGTCACGAATGCCTTTCGGCAGCAGCGAACTGCCGCGTTCGAGCATCGCCGCCAGCGCGCCGTCGTCGACGGTAATTTCGCCAGCCGGCGGTGCGCCGAAGATCCAGCGCTTGCGGTTCTCCAGCGGCGTCTGCATGGCGTGAAAGCGCGTGCCAACCGGCTTGCCGGCAATTACGTCGGCGATAACGCCGGGTCGGCTGCCCGCGGCGATAATGGTGTCGATACCGGCGCGACAGGCGACGTCCGCCGCCTGCAGCTTGGTGGACATGCCGCCGGTGCCCAGACCGGAGACGCTGTCGCCCGCCAGCGCGCGTAGCGCGTCGTCGATTTCATGCACGTCGCTGATCAGCTCCGCCTGCGGGTTACTGCGCGGATCGGCCGTGTAAAGCCCCTGCTGATCGGTGAGCAGCAGCAGCTTGTCGGCGCCGCCCAGCATCGCCGCCAGCGCCGACAGATTATCGTTGTCGCCAACTTTGATCTCCGCCGTCGCCACCGCGTCATTTTCGTTGATAACCGGCACGATATGGTTATCCAGCAGCGCGCGCAGGGTATCGCGGGCGTTCAGGAAACGCTCGCGATCCTCCATATCCGCGCGGGTCAGCAGCATCTGACCGATATGGATGCCGTAGATGGAGAACAGCTGCTCCCACAGCTGGATTAAACGGCTCTGCCCCACCGCAGCCAGCAGCTGCTTTGAGGCGATGGTAGGGGGCAGTTCCGGGTAACCCAGGTGCTCGCGTCCGGCCGCCATTGCGCCGGAGGTAACGATCACGATGCGATGGCCGGCCGCGTGCTGCTGCGCGCACTGACGAACCAGTTCCACCATATGCGCCCGGTTCAACCGGCGCGAACCGCCGGTAAGGACGCTGGTCCCCAATTTGACCACGAGGGTCTGACTGCCGCTCATATTTCCTGCCGTTTAAATAAAAAAAGAAAAAAATTTCTGAGAAGGAACTTTTTATCAGGAGTCAGAAGCGAAGCCAACTCTCTACCGGGGAAAAGCACGAAAAACCCTGGACAATCCGGTAGACCAAAAGTTCGCAGATAACAAGAAATCAGAAAAAATGTCATAAAACTTTCATCTACAACCGGTAAAACGTCCCCTGTTTAATAAGCCCTTTTCAGGGGCATAACACATTTTACTCATTGGGATTGATAGCAAATGAAGAAAAGTACACTGGCACTCGTCGTATCGGCTCTGGCGCTGACTTCTGCTGCTCATGCGGCGGAAGTGTATAATAAAGACGGCAACAAGCTGGACTTCTACGGCAAATTAAAAGCGATGCACTATCTGAGCGACGCGGACAGCCAGGACGGGGATAAGTCCTACGTACGTATCGGCTTCAAAGGCCAGACCCAGATTAACGACCTGATGACCGGTTACGGCCAGTGGGAATACAACATTCAGGCAAACAACTCAGAAGGTGCAGACGCACAAGACGGCAACAAAACCCGTCTGGGCTTCGCCGGTCTGAAATTCGGCGACGCTGGCTCAATCGACTACGGCCGTAACTACGGTCTGGTTTACGATGCAATCGGCTGGACCGATATGCTGCCAGTTTTCGGTGGCGACTGGGGCAGCTCAGACAACTTCATGAACGGTCGTAGCACCGGTCTGTTGACCTACCGCAACAAGAACTTCTTCGGTCTGGTAGATGGCTGGGACTTCGCAGTTCAGTATCAGGGTAAAAACGACCGTAGCGACGTTCGTCGTGCTAACGGCGACGGCTGGGGTGTGTCAACCTCTTATACCTCACCAATCGGTGTAGGCATCGTTGGTGCATATAGCAGCAGCGACCGTACTAATGCTCAGGCAGCGGGTACTACTGACGTCAACGGTAACGTATACGGCCAGGGCAAACGCGCTGAAAACTGGGCAACTGCGCTGAAGTATGATGCGAACAACGTTTACCTGGCAGCAATGTATGGTGAAGGCCGTAACTCTTCATTCTTCGGCGTCAGCGTACCTGGCGCTAATAATATCGTTGTCGATGGCACTGCTTTCGTCAACAAAAGCCAGACTATTGAGTTAGTTGCTCAGTACCAGTTTGACTTCGGTCTGCGTCCATCCGTGGCCTACGTGCAGCAGAAAGGCAAAGATATCGAAGGTATCGGTGATGCTGACCTGTACAAATATTTCGACATCGGCGCGACTTACTACTTCAACAAAAACATGTCTACCTATGTTGATTACAAAATCAACCAGCTGGATGACAACAACCCGCTGGGTCTGAATACAGACGACGTGGTCGGTGTTGGCCTGGTTTACCAGTTCTAAGTTGCCTGTCGTAAAAAACGGAGCCTCGGCTCCGTTTTTTTATGCCTGAAATTCACGATCCTGAAATCCCCTGTAAAACGACGCTTCCCTCTTCTCAGCCATAAGCATCCCGAATGACCGCTGCTGAATGACGATTTTTTGCGTAAACGGTTGGCAATGCGCAGCGCTGACGTTAACCTGAAGGCTCATTTCGTTAAAGTTCACGCTACTGGACACGACTCATGTTTGAATCTATCTCTGCGGCACCTGCCGATCCTATTCTTGGGCTGGCCGATCTGTTTCGCGCTGACGACCGCCCGCAAAAAATCAACCTCGGCATCGGCGTTTATAAAGACGAAACCGGCAATACGCCGGTGCTCACCAGCGTAAAAAAAGCCGAGCAGTATCTGCTGGAAAACGAAACCACTAAAAATTATCTCAGCATTGATGGCCTGGCCGATTTTGCACGCTGCACTCAGGAGCTGCTGTTTGGCGCAGAGAATCCGCTGATTGCCGCTGGCCGCGCGCGTACCGCGCAGACCCCAGGCGGCACCGGCGCGCTGCGCGTCGCGGCTGATTTTCTCGCTACCCAGACCAGCGTCAAACGCGTCTGGGTGAGCAACCCCAGCTGGCCGAACCATAAAAACGTCTTCAACGCCGCCGGCCTTGAAGTGTGCGAATACGCTTACTACGACGCGGAAAACCACCAGCTCGATTTCGACGGCATGCTGGCCGCCCTGCAGGAGGCGAAAGCTGGCGACGTGGTGCTGTTCCACGGCTGCTGTCACAATCCGACCGGCATCGATCCCACAGCAGAGCAGTGGAGCCAGCTGGCGCAGCTTTCTCAGGCTAAAGGCTGGCTACCGCTCTTCGACTTTGCCTATCAGGGCTTTGCTCGCGGTCTGAATGAAGATGCGGAAGGCCTGCGTATTTTCGCCGCCTCGCATCAGGAGCTGATCGTCGCCAGTTCTTACTCCAAAAACTTCGGCTTATATAATGAGCGCGTAGGCGCCATTACCCTGGTCGCCGCCGATGCTGCCACGGCCGAGACCGCCTTCAGCCAGGTGAAATACACTATCCGCGCTAACTACTCCAACCCGCCGGCGCATGGCGCAGCGGTAGTGGCGACCATACTCAGTAACCAGGCGCTGCGTACCATCTGGGAGCAGGAGCTGACCGATATGCGCCAGCGCATCCAGCGCATGCGTCTGCTGTTTGTGAACACCCTGGCGGAGAAAGGCGCAACGCGCGATTTCAGCTTTATTATCCAGCAGAACGGTATGTTCTCTTTTAGCGGTCTGACCAAAGATCAGGTTATCCGCCTGCGCGACGAATTTGCCGTTTATGCGGTCAATTCGGGCCGCGTTAACGTTGCAGGCATGACGCCGGATAATATGTCAGCGCTGTGCGAAGCGATTGTGGCTGTGCTGTAAGCTCGCCGGGCCACTCATGCGCGAACGCGCGCAGTGAGTGTGTCAGCTACGTGAATGGGCCGCTTCGGCCCATTTTTTATGACAGAAAGGTTTTATTGCAGAAAAGGATTACTAATACGCTCGCGGCCCAGCGTTGAAACAGCACCGTGGCCAGGAACAAAAGTCACGTCGTCGCCCAGCGGCAGCAGCTTATCGTTAATTGATGCGATAAGCGCCTGATGGCTTCCCTGCGGAAAGTCCGTACGTCCTACACCGCCGTGGAAGATCACATCGCCTGAGATAAGCAGACGGCCTGCTCGATCGAAAAAGACGATATGACCCGGCGTGTGGCCAGGCGTATGCAGAATCTCCAGCTCAACCTCACCAACCTGAACCTTGTCGCCCTCTTCCAGCCAGCGATCCGGCGTAAAAGGCGCGCACTCCGGCAGACCAAACATCCTGCTCTGCGTCGGCAACGCTTCCAGCCAGAAGGCATCCAGCCTGTGCGGCCCGACGATGGGCACCTGATAGTGCGCAGCCAGCTCCGCCGCCGCGCCCACATGATCCAGATGGCCGTGTGTCAGTAAAATCTGCGCAGGCGTAAGATTAAGCTGCTGGAGCGTCTCAATGATATTAGCCGCATCGCCACCCGGATCGACCAGAGCGGCGTCGCGAGTCGCCTCGCACCAGATAACGGAACAGTTCTGCGCGAAGGCGGTAACAGGAATAATGTGGTAGTTCATAACGCTCCATGACCGGCGCACGCAGCGTTGCCGGCGTCATTACCAGTGCCGTACCGGCCCGGTATCAATATGAACGAAGTTGCTGCGAGGATAATATCCTACACCACCGGCGCGCATTGTTAAGGCTGCTTTGCGGATGTTATTCAGCGCGATACCTTCAATATGGAAATCCATCGCCTGCCCTTTGGTGTGGTAGCTGTGCTTCGCCACGCCTGGGCCGCTTTCGCGCAGCATATTGTTGGTTGCCAGCGAGCGATAGCCAGAGACCAGCTGGATCGGCTTGCGGGTTTCCAGCAGCGCCTGCAGACGGTAGATCTGATCGAACAGATGGGGATCGATACTTTTAGTCAGATTGGCGCGATAATCACGAAAAAAGTGGTTCAGGCGAGCCAGCTCGCTCTTATCGTAACTTTTCCCGTTAAAAAACTCAGTTTTAAGGGTTTCACCGGTGTGAAGATTGCTCAACGTCAGTACGCGAGGACGTGACGTTGAAAGCGAGGCCATAGCTGCGTTGGGCAGTAGCGCCATCCCGGCCGCAGCCGTTCCGCCAAGAAGCAATTTACGACGTGTTAAATTAAAACTGGACATGAAAAACGGTTACCTGAGTTGAAGCCATCGAAATGTGCAAAAACCGCACAAGGCCGAACCATAACCGTCCGCCCAGGTCCCGTCAACCCGCCGTAGAGAAGTTTGGAAGGCGATCCCGGATGAGATCGCCTTTGTGGAATCCTTATCGCAGCGGTAGCAAAAAGGAACAGAGTTTGAAAATCAAGGATTAGAGCAGCAGCTGTCCGGCGCGAGCCAGCGCCTGGCTGCCTGAACGGGCTGGGTTATCATAATTGTAAATATCTGTTCGGAACTGCGGCTTGCCGTCGTCGGCCACCCAGGCGGTCAGATAGTAGAGGTTTACCGGAATACGATGCCGGATCGGCACGTAGCGCGTATCGCCCTGTTTTAACTGATCGGAAATGCGTGAATCATTCCAGCCTGCATCCTGCAGCAGCAGACCCGCCAGCTCTGACGCTTTGTTGACGCGCACGCACCCTGAACTTAGCGCGCGTATATCACGCTGGAACAGTCCGTGGTTTGGCGTATCGTGCAGATAGATAGCATCTGAGCTAGGCATGTTGAACTTATAGCGGCCCAGCGAGTTGGTGTTGCCCGGCGCCTGACGCACGCGATAGGGGAAAGATGAGGCTGAAACCATGCTCCAGTCAATCATGCTGGGGTCGATCACTTCCGCATCCGCGCTCCAGCCGGAGAGCAGCGTATAACCGTGTTTGTAGAGATAGCTCGGGTCTTGCTTCACCTTAGGAATAATATCCTGACGAACCAGCGTCGTCGGCACGTTCCACGGCGGGTTGAGCACCACATTATTAAGCGCGCTGCGCATCAGCGGCGTTTTGCGATCGGGACGTCCGACAATCACGCGCGACGAAAGGATCTTATTGCCGTTGTTGTAGTAGGTCAGAGAATAGTTAGGGATATTAACCATGATGCCGTTGTGCATATCATCCGGCAGCAGGCGCAGACGCTGGATATTCAGCGCCAGCAGCGCGGCGCGCATCTGCGGCGTGACGTTGAGCCACTCGCGGGTGCGCGGGCCAATATTGCCGTCGTTGCCCAGTCCCTGCCACTGCTGAAAGCGCTTAACGGCCTCCACCAGGGTGGCGTCATAGACGTTATTGCTGCCTGCCTCAGCGGCGCCGTTTTGCACGTTGCCAACCGCCTGCGGCGTCTGCGTCGCGAGATCGCCGACGCTGGCCGCTGAGGGGCTGACCGCAGCGGGCTGCGCGCTCTGGCTTACCGGAACAGGCGCTGTCGGCACCGCGTCGTCCGCAGGGCTCGGAGCAGCGGTCTGGGCGGTAAGCATGCCGGTACGCTGTAAGATTTCGCGCAGCGCAGGAACATCATCGCTGACCTGGCCGGGGCGCAGGGTTTCACGGTTTTTTAGCTGCGGCCAGGGACGGGCGTCGGTCAGCAGCTGTTTTAGCGCAGCGTGCATCGGCGCATATTGCGGATGCTGCGGCGCCAGCGAAGAGACAAAAGAGGCGGACGCGCCCGCCAGCACCGCCTTTTGCCACTGGTTCACCACCGCCACCGACGGCTGCGCCAGTTTGTAAGGCACGTTGCTGTAGAGCCAGCTTTCGCCCTGGGTCGGCACGCTGGAGACGAACTGCAGATAACCCAGCATGGCATCGCTGAGCACCACATCGCGCGCAAAGCCGCTAATGCCAGGATCGGTCAGGCGATCGATCCAGCGCGTAAACTGCGGCTGAACGCCCGACATCGCCACTTCAGCCAGCTGCTGCTGAAACTGCTGTACCGCTGCGCGATCCTGCCACATTGGCTGCATATTGTGCGCCGCATAAAGCGACGCGAGAGAGGCCAGATAGAATGGCGGCTCTTTACCGGCAAACGCCTGGCGCAGGCGCTGCTGGCTGTCGCTTACCGAAATAGCCGCGTGCGTAGTACCGGGTAACGCTGCAATAACGGCCGCCTGTGTGAAATGCAGCGGCGTAAAGGCCAGCGCTATCGCCAGCAGTGAAAAAACATAATTGTTGGTTTTATTGGTCAGCAACATCCCTGCCCCCTCATTTGTTTACCACGCAGCGTTTCCTGGATCCGCTGCAACTGGGCTGCTACTCATGACCTGAGTATACAAATAAAAAACGGCATTTGCCTCACAGGACAAACGCCGTTTACAGATTACCCAAAGCGGTAATTATTGAACAGATTAAACCTGCGAGTTTTCCGCTTCCAGACCCGCCTCTTCGGCGCTGTCGCGGCGTGCTGGCGTCGCATCGGCAGAGAAACCGCGCAGGCCGACGACGTGAACATGTTCCGTGTTGTTAAACACTTTACGGACCAGCTTATAGGTAGTGCCTTTTTCCGGGCTGATGTTTTCCGGCGCCGCAATCACCAGCTGCATTTCCAGACGCTCGCAGAGTTCAAACAGCGTGGCGATAGAGCGCGCATCCAGACGCGCCGCTTCGTCAAGGAACAGCAGACGGCAAGGGGAAATATCTTTGCCGCGCAGGCGGCGCGACTCCTCTTCCCAGCTCTGCACCACCATCACCAGAATCGACATCCCGGTACCGATCGCTTCACCGGTCGACAGCGCCCCGCTCTCGGCGCGCAGCCAGCCGTCGGAGCCGCGGTTAACCTCCACTTCCATTTCCAGATAGTTGCGGTAGTCCAGCAGCTCTTCGCCGATGGTCTGCGGCGTACGCTGGCCCATATCGATCTGCGGATTCAGACGCTGATAGAGTTTCGCCAGCGCTTCGGAGAAAGTAAGGCGGCTGCTGTTAAACAGATCCTGATGCTGTTCATGCTCTTCCGACAGGGTATCCAGCAGCGTGGCGTGCGCTTCGCGCACGTTAACGTTAAGCCGCACGCTGCGCACCTGGCCAAAGCTCACCATCTGCAAACCCTGGTTCAGCTGACGGATGCGGTTTTGCTCGCGCTGAATGGTTTTGCGAATAATGTTCGACACGCTGCGCGAGCTGATCGCCAGCGTCTGCTCGCGCGCCGTCAGCTCTTCAGTCAGACGGTTCAGCTCAATCTCCATCTGCTCGATCGCCTCGACCGGATCGTCGGTACGGATGATATCCTGACGGATACGTTCGCGCAGATGCTGATAGACGGCGATAAAGAACTGGATTTTGCGCTCCGGACGCTTGGGATCTTCCGACAGGCGCAGAACGTCGCGTAAATGCTCGTTATCCGCCACGGCCAGACGCAGCGCGCCCAGCGCCTTATCCGACATCGAACGCAGCTCGTCGCCGCTCAGATAAGCGAGTTCACGACGGTGCAGGCGTCGCTCGACGCCGTTCTCTTTCACCAGACGCAGCACGCTGCACCAGCCCGCTTTGGCGCTGACTACCTGCTCGCGAATGCGATGGTAGTCGCGCTCCAGCACGCGCAGCCGCTTCTGCAGGTTCTCCATCTCCGCTTCACAGAAGGTGAGCTGTTTCTCCAGCTGGTTGCGGCGGGCGCGGTTGTGGCTCAGCGCGGCGTAGAGTTCGTCGCGGCGAATGCGCGCGCGCTCTTCCGCGCTGGCGTCAGCATGCACGCCGATATCCTGCATCTCCTGCAGCAGCTCTTTCAGCATGTCGCGCTTGGTATCGTGCGAACTTTTCAGGGATGCCAGCACCTGGCTGTACTGCGTCAGCTGCGCCCGATGTTCGCGCAGGCGTTCGCGCGCGCGGCTGCGCTCGCCTTCAGCCTGCTCCAGCTGGCGACGCAGCTTATCGCTGAGATCGTTGTTGCCGTTCAGCATGCCGGCAGAGTCGCCGTAGCTGAAGTGGGCGCGACGCTGTACGACTTCCGTCAGGGCAAACGCCTGCTGACGCGCGACGCGCTGCTGCTGCTGCGCCTGCTGATAGTCTGCCTGCAGCTGTTCATGCTGTTCCGGATCGCTCTGCAATACGCTAATCAGCGATTCAAGCTTCGTGAGTTTCGCGCCATGCTGATGCAGGAAGCGCGCTGCTTCCTGCGCGACCTCTACCTGTTCGCGGATCTCGTCGCAGCGATCGGCCAGCGTATCGTCCAGCAGCAGGTTCACGCGCGGCAGCAGACGGTTAAGCTGCGCCACGCCCTCTTTCGCCTGCTCATACTGCTGGCGCTGCTGCTGGTTGTCGCTTTCATGCTGGTTCAGCGCGCGCTCCAGCTCGGTGCGGCGCGCGTTATACTGGCGAATCTGCGCTTCTGGATCTTCCTCGAAGGCGACCGCCAGATGGGTGCCGATAAAACGGCTGAAGGACTGATGCAGGCGCTGCGTTTTCTGCACGTCGAACGAGAGCGTGGCATAACGCTCCGCCAGACGATCGCGCTCGTTGTGCAGCAGCTCCAGCTGGTTCTCGCGCGCGGCGCGGCCGAACAGCGGGATTTTCGGGAAGCGCGAATAGCGCCACTGCCGCTCCGCCACTTTCACCACCACCGCGTTTTGCAGCTCCTCCACGGCGAAGACGCTGTCGTCGAACGACTGCGGATCGCCTTCGATCAGATAGAGATCTTCCGGGCACTCTTCCAGACCGTCGAGCTGCTCGCGCACCAGCGACAGATCCGGCACGACGATAGCGTGGCGCGACGGGCCGTAGAGGGCCGAGAAGTAAGGCGCGTCATCAAGCGTAACGTCGTCGTAAATTTCGGAGAGCAGCACGCCGCCGAAGCGTTCCGCCAGCTGCGTCAGGCGCGCATCTTCCGCGCCGCCAGGCTGGCTGAGGCGTTCAATCTGACGCTCAACGTCGCGTTTGCGCGCGGCGATTTCGTCGCGCTCAACCGTGGTTTCGCGCTCGCGCTCCAGCAGCTGCTGCATAAATTCGGTAATCTGCTGGCTGTTTTCCAGCGCTTCACCGGTCTGCTCGCTGAGCTGCGTCAGGATCTCCTGCGCCGCCAGCCAGTGCGGCGCGCGCGCGGTCAGGGCCGCGATGCGTTCGCGCAGCGACTCCAGCTCCTGACGCATCACCATGCGGCGCTCGCCGGCGTCGGAGACGCTGGCGCTGAGCTGTTCAATCTGCGCTTCCAGCTCGCTATGCAGCCCTTCCAGCGCGTCGGCGTCATAGTGCGCGCCCTGGCGTTTACAGAACTCCGCCAGCAGCCGCTCCGCCTCATGCTGTTCACGCAGGCGCTGCTCCAGTTCGTTAAGACGCAGACGCAGCGATGAGAGCTGCTCGGCGTAATGACGCTGGTTGGCGGCGTCGCGCAGCAGCTCGCGGCCGGTCTGCCAGGCTTCCTGACGCGGCACGTTGCCAGCGATGCTGGTCACCAGCGCCAGCGCCTGTTCGAACTGGCTGTGCGCCGCTTCCGCCACGCTCAGCTTCTGCTCCAGACGCAGCAGCGTCTCCGTCGCTTCCTCTTCGGTCGCCTGGAAACGCGCCTGCCATTCGTCGGCGTTGTCGATAGTCAAATCCGGCAGCTGGCACAGGGTTCTGGCGCGCTCCAGCGCCTGCAGCGCCTGCTGATACTGAATCGCGCGCGTCTGCTGAACGTCGAGCGCCTGCTGAAAATCGGCCAGCTGGTTTTTCAGCTCGTCCACCTCCAGCTCCGCCGCTTCGGCGCGCGCTTCGTTCTCTTCCTGCACTTCGCGC
>NZ_DJDN01000078.1:232374-269515 GCF_002431095.1 Pantoea sp. UBA5923
GTGCACTTCGCGCGCTTCCGCTACCACCTCGTTCTGCTCTTCCAGACGGTGGGTCAGCTCGTCAAGATCCGCCTCATAGCGCTCGATTTTTTCCTGCTGGCGCATGGCGGTCTGCACCAGATTGAGGTGATCGCTGGCGGCCTGATAGTCCGCTTCCAGATCGTTCTCCGCGCCGCCGTGTTCAGCAAGCTCTCGCGCCATCTCAATATGGCGATACTGCTCCGATGCCAGCTGTTTGCGGCTGGAGAAGAGATCGCGGCGCAGCTGCAGCGCGCCGTCGAGATGGATGCGCCGCTCGTTGGCGTGACGCATATAGTCCGCCGACACATAGCTGGTGGCTTCGGAGATAAGGTGTTTAAAGAGGTCGCGATCGGACTGCGTAACGCGGATCGCCTCCAGCGTCATGCGGTTTTCGCGCAGCGCCGCTTCCATATCCTGAAACGCTTTGCGCACGCCGCTGTTTTCCGGCAGCAGATAGTCGCGCAGCGAGCGGGTAATGGCGCTGGAGATACCGCCATAGAGCGATGCCTCAATCAAACGGTAGAACTTGCTGCGATCGCCAGCGGAGCGCAGACGACGCGGCACGATACCGTGTTCGAACATCATCGCATGGTAGTCGGTGACCGAGCTGAACTGACGGAACTGCACCCCTTCCTGCGCTTCGACGCGCTCTTTGACTTCGCTCAGCGGCAGCACGCGCGCCTGACGGCTGTTCATAATCTCGGTCAGCATATCGGTCGGCTGGCTATCCATCGGCAGCCCGTGAATGCTGAACGGTTTGATATCGACCTTTTTATCGCGGCCCGCTACCTGCTGCAGACGCACGCCCGCAATCACGCGCTGGTGACGCGAGTTGATAACGTCCAGCACCGCGTAGCACACGCCGGCGCGCAGCTTGCCGTGCAGGCCTTTATCGCGCGAGCCGCTGGTTGCGCCCGCTTCGGTGGTATTACGGAAGTGCAGCAGCGTCAAATCCGGGATTAACGCCGTAACGAAGGCGGCCATGGTGGTGGATTTACCGGCGCCGTTGCCGCCCGATAAGGTGGTGACCAGTTCGTCAAGATCAAAGGTTCGGGCAAAAAAGCCGTTCCAGTTGATCAAAGTAAGCGAACGAAATTTTCCGCGTTCAATCATGCCTGTTCTTCCTCCGCACTATCATTCGCTTCGCTGTCAATATCATCCGGCTCGCTGCTAATGCTGTCGAGCGGCATCGCTTCGCCGTCGCGGATCAGCCGCAGCTGCGCCTCACGCGGATCGTCGCCGCTGCGCACGTCGGCGCCAAAGCGGAACACCGATTCGGTAATGCGGAATTTGCTGCTGTCGTTGCCCATAAACCACACCATGCCGAGTCGACGCAGACGGCTCAGCGACGCGCGCATTTTTTCCTGCAGCCTGGCCCGATCGAGATCGGAGCCGGTCGAACGCTGGTTCACCAGCTTGAGCAGTTTGTTCTCATCGGCGAGCGTCAGCAGTTCGTCATACAGCTCTTGCTGGGTGAAGATGCCTTCATTCGCCAGACGCTCCGGGCTAAGGTAGAGGTAACAGAGCAGCTTGCCGACCATCATATCCAGCTCAGAAAGCACCGATCGCGGAATAAGCGTGGTGGAGCGCGGACGCAGATAGAAAAAGCCCTCTGGCGCGCGAATTAATTCAACGTTGTAACGTGCGTAGAACTCTTCCAGATACGGCTGGTAATCCATCAGAAAAGCGTGTTGATCCAGCTCTTCGATGCCGATATGGCGCCCGGCGCGCAACTGGCTGTCAAGCGCGGGAAAAACTGGATTCGCCAGTGCCTGTGCCAGCTTAAGCGGCATCACTTGTTCAATATTTGTCGATGACATGTGCCTGCACCTTGGCTCCGTAATCATTAATGGCCTGCCACTGTGCGGGCAGGCCGGCTAAATCGGCTTCCGCCACGCCGAGACGCACCGCCTGATCGACCACGATACGCGCCAGGTCAAAGTGGCGCGCACGCGGATACTGGGCAAGATAGTCACGCATCACCGTGGCGAGGTTGAGCGGTTTCTGCTCAGATTTGTAGCTCAGCAGCGCCTCTTCGATCATCGCCGCCAGCTGTTCGCGGATTTCATTAAACTCTTCATATTCCAGCTCGGCAGGGAGTTCACCCATCACCTCGTCGTTGCGCAGCGTCAGATCTTCGTCGCGCATATCGAACAGACGATCGGCGCTGGCGTAGGTCAGCACCCAGGGCTGGTCGAAGTAGTTCTGCACCGACTGACGCAAGCGCTGCGCAAATACGCGGTTCTTGTCCATGTCGATGGCGGTTCGGATAAATTTGTGGACGTGGCGGTCATAGCCGATCCAGAGATCGATCGCCTGCTGGCCCCAGCTGATAATGCGGTCCAGCTTGTTTTGCAGATCGAACACCAGCTTATCGACAAAGCCGAGATCGGGACTGCTGAGCGTCGCGTCCTGAATACGCAGCAGATTGGCCTGCAGCTTGTCGCCCGCCGCTTCCAGCGTATCCTGTAGCTCGCGCAGCGTACCGGAGGTTTCCGACAGCAGCATTTCGCAGCTTGAGATCGCCGCACGCCAGTCTTTGTTCAGCAGATCGGCGATATCGTTCTTGACCGCCTGCTGCTGTTCATCCATCAGACGCTGCGTCATGTCGATGCTGTCGAAAATTTCCGCCACAGAATATTTCAGCGGCGCGAAGACGTTGCGGTGCCAGTGAAACTCGTCGCCATCCTCTTCCGCCGCGTCGGCGGCGCGTTTCAGCTCGCCCGCCACGATCGACAGCTGCATCGACAGGCGCAGCGTAGAGAACTCGCGCTGACGGATGTAGTAGTCGGTGATGCCGATCGCCAGCGGCGTCAGACGATAAATGGCATGGCCTTCCGTCATCTCGCTGGTAAAGCGGTTAATCAGGCGCTGGCGCACCATATCGTTGATGGCGTTGTTGGCGCGCACCATGACGGTCTCATGGGTCTGTTCAAATGCCTTACTGACGTGCTGAAAAGCATCGATCAGCTCGCCTTCACTCATTTCGCCATCCATGCGCTCGCCGTTCAGGGTGGCGATGGCCAGCAAAAAGGCCAGACGATCGACCGGCAGCGCAAGCGAAAAGTCGTTCTTGCGCGCCCAGCTGACCAGCTCGGGTACCGTCTGGGAAAATTCACTCATAATTCTTCCTGCTTTCCTGGTTTACGCGCGGTTACGTGAATGTAACGTCCCAGGCTTAAAAAGGGTTCCTGGCGACAGTAGCGTCGCTCCATCTCAAGAATGCTTGCATCGCCTCCGCCGTCCGCCGGCGGCGCTTTCATATAATCGCTGAAGACGCGCACGCCCGTACGCTGTTCAATGTCGAAACCGCAGGCGCTAAGCCAGCGGTAGACATCTTCAGGATCGCGCGGGTAATCCGGCGACAGAGAGCGCTTCTTCTGTTTCGCCATATTGACCCGCAGGTAACCGAAGTTTCCCAGCGTCAGGTTGCGAAACACCAGGCTGTGGCGGTTAAAAAACATCAGCGACATAACGCCGCCTGGCCGCAATGCGTCAAACAGCGCCTGTAGCGCTTTTTCAGGCTCTGCGACCCACTCAAGCACAGCGTGAAACAATACCAGATCCACCGGCGTATCCAAATGCTCGCCCACCTGCTGTACGGCGATTTGTCTGAATTGCATGTTATGGCTCACACTCTGCGCCTCGGCATGCTGCTGCGCCCGGCGCAGCATCTCCGCCGAGAGATCGCATAACAGGATCTGATGACCGCGCTGCGCCAGCCCGCTGGAAATTTGCCCCAGCCCGCCGCCAGCGTCCAGCACGCGCAGTGGAAACGAGCCGAGCGTAGGCAGAATCGTCTCCAGCTCGTCCCAGAGGATCGCCTGACGCACAATCCCTTTGGTCGTGCCGTAAATATTTTGCGAAAATTTTTCCGCGAGATCGTCAAAGTTACGATCCTGCATGGCGTGGGCTCCGGTATGCTGCGCTCAAACGTATGCTATTTTGTCACAGGCTCAAGAAGAATGAACCTTTCATCCCCTTCTTCCTTTCCGGCTGCTGTTTTTTCGGACAACAAGGAGTTTTTTTGATGTTTTTTGGGCTGAAAAAACTGGTGGGCGGCCTGCTAATGCCTTTACCGCTGCTGCTGCTGTTAATGGCAGCGGGTATTTTATTGCTTTGGTTTAGCCGCTGGCATAAAAGCGGCAAAATTTTAGTCTCGCTGAGCTGGGCGCTACTGCTGCTGCTGAGCCTGCAGCCGATCGCCGATCGCCTGCTGCTGCCGCTGGAATCGCGCTACGCCACCTGGAACGGCGCAGAGAAGGTCGGTTTTATCGTCGTGCTGGGCGGCGGCTACACCTTTAATCCCGCCTGGGCGCCGAGTTCGAATTTGATCGGCAACAGCCTGCCGCGCGTCGCCGAAGGCGTGCGGCAGTGGCGGCGCAACCCGCAGGCGACGATGATCTTTACCGGCGCCGCCGCCGGACAGAATCCCGTCAGCAACGGCCAGGTTGCCGCATCGGTCGCGCTGAGCCTGGGCGTGCCGCAGGATCATATCCTGGTGTTGGATCAGCCGAAAGACACCGAAGAGGAAGCGCACGCGGTGCGCGGCGTCGTCAGCCAGCGACCTTTCCTGCTGGTGACCTCCGCCAACCATATGGCGCGGGCGCTTACTTTCTTTCATGCCGCAGGCTTAACGCCTGTTGCCGCGCCCGCTAATCAGCTGGCGGTCACCTCGCCGCTCAACTGGTGGGAGCGCGCTATCCCTTCTCCGCTGTGGCTAAGCCACAGCGACCGCGTTGTTTATGAGTCGCTGGGCCAGGCGTGGCAGTGGCTGAAAGGCGGCGATGCTCCTTCAGCCGAGCCAGGGCAGTAGCTGCGCCCGCGCGTAATCGAAGCGCGGACGATCGAACGCGCCATACTGCACCAGCCCGTCGATACAGTCCCACAGCTGGTAAAGCCAGCGCCGCCACAGGAAGCCTTCGGAGACCGGCGCGCACTGCAGATAGCGCGCCATTAGCGCCTGCTCCGCCGGGCTGTCGCCCAGATGAATCAGCTCATATTCGCGCGGCGCCCATAAGATGACGCCGGGCTGCGTCATTGCCACCAGCTGATCGCTGCGCGCGTTTTTGATGATGCTGGTCAGCCGCAGATTGCCATGCAGCATCACGCAGGGATCGTCAAAGTCGCGAAAGAGATGGGGCAGCTGCGCGCGGCTGCGAAACAGCACCTGCCGATCGGCAAGGGTGAAAGAAGGCGGCTGGAGATAGCTGAGCGTCGACCATAAGACTTCCACGCGCTGATGGAACCAGGCTGGCCAGCTGTTTTGCTGCGTGCTGTCGACGGTGCCAACCAGCCCATGGCTGCTGATGCGGTGCCAGGCAAGCAGCCCTTCGACCACCTCTTCGCACAGCTGCCGCCAGCGTTCGGCGTCACGGGTCGGCGCTTCGGCGGAAACGCCGTTGAGACGCGCCATCAGCAGCATTTCATGCACCGGCAGCTGCTGACTCAGCACCAGGCCGTAGACCGCAGGTACGGCGACCAGCCCTTCATGGCCCAGCAGCGCCAGCTTTTTCGCCTCCAGCGCGGCGCGTCCCGGATGACGAAAATATTTCGCCACCAGCGGCATCGGTTTATCCTGGCGATCGTAAAGTGCATACAACCGCGTTGGCGGCTGTTCGCTGATGGTTTCAAGTCGGCTGACCGTCTCGCCCAGCACCAGCGACAGTTCAGATTTGAGACTTTCCATGCATCCTCCTCAAGGAACCTGTCACACCATCCTGGAGGCCTCAGCGGGCAAAAATACAGAAACAGATCAATAAAAGCGTCGGGGAGAACTCCCCGACGCTGTCACCCCTGCAGCGCGGCGCGCACGCGCGCCAGATCTTCCGGCGTATCCACGCCTACGCCCGGTACGGTTTCCGCTACGGCAACGTGAATCTTTTCGCCGTACCAGAGCACCCGAAGCTGTTCCAGCAGCTCGATACGCTCCAGCGGGCAAGGCGCCCACGAAACATAACGACGAATAAAACCGGCGCGGTAGGCGTAGATGCCGATATGGCGCAGCAGCGTATCGCCAGCTTCCTCACGGGAGGCGGCGTAACGCTCGCGATCCCAGGGAATGGTGGCGCGCGAAAAATAGAGCGCATAGCCCTGGGCGTCCATCACTACTTTTACTGCGTTAGGATTAAACGCCTCTTCCGCGTCATGAATCGGCACTGCCAGCGTCGCCATACCCGCCTGCGCGCCTGCCAGATTCGCCGCCACCTGACGCACGATTTCCGGCGGAATAAGCGGCTCGTCGCCCTGCACGTTGACGATAATCTCATCGTCAGCAAAGCGGCAGGTTTCGATCACTTCTGCCAGACGCTCCGTACCTGACTGATGGTCGGCGCGCGTCATGCAAACTTCGCCACCTGCGGCCTCAACCGCCGCTTTTACGTCCGGGTGATCCGTCGCGATAATCACGCGGCTGGCACCAGAGGCGCGCGCGCGCTCCATCACATGAATGATCATCGGCTTTCCGGCGATATCGACCAGCGGTTTGCCGGGCAGGCGCGTCGAGGCGTAGCGCGCAGGAATAATCGCCGTGAAACTCATGGATGGATCTCTTCAACGGCGAGGGTGCGCGCTTCGTTTTCCAGCAGCACCGGGATACCGTCGCGTACCGGAAAGGCGAGCGCGTCAGGTTTACAGATCAGCTCCTGCTGCGCGTTGTTGTAGTAAAGCTTCCCGTTGCATACCGGGCAGGCAACGATTTCAAGTAAACGGTGATCCATATGTCCTCCATCACGGACCGATTGCATAAGGCGCTAAGGATACCACAGCGCAGTGTTTCAGCGTGCGCGGAAAGCGGCCAGGAAACTGCGGCGCAAACCGCAAAGCTCAGCTATTGAGCGCCCACTCTGCGGGCCAGTGCGGCTGCAGCGCAGCGGGCATTTGCTCAAATATGACGCTCTCTGCATCCTGCCACGCCGCAAAGCGGCTAATCGCCTGGCGAATATCTTTGATGAAAGCGGCGGTCACGCGCGTATCTGGCTCCAGCCAAAAATTTTTAATCACCAGCTGCCGCGCCTGACGCAGCATACGGGCATCCAGCCTGGCCTTAATGACGCCGCGGTGCAGCACCGGCAACACAAAGTAGCCATACTTGCGTTTCGCCTCTGGCGTATAGCACTCAATGCGGTAGTCGAACTGGAAAAGCTCCAGCGCCCGACGACGATCCCAGACGACCGGATCAAACGGCGACAGGATAGCGCTGTGCGTGGCGTTAAGCGGCGCGTCAAGCAGCGGCAGCAGATCGTGATGCAGCCACATTTCGCCCAGCCCGGCAACCTCGACCGGAACGATTTCGCCCGCCTGCTGCGCCTTTTCCAGGAAAGGTTTCAGCGCCACCCGTCTGAGACGATAGTAATCAGGCAGCCAGGCGGCGCGGAAAATACCGAGACTGCGCGCGCTGTTGCGCAGCATTTCCCACTGCGCATCCGCTTCGCTAAGGGCATGTAGCGCATCCTGCCATTCCGGCAGCACGCGCGATCGCAGATCGTAAACCCGCTGGAAATTGCGCCGTTCGCTGACCATCAGCTCGCCCGCGCTGAAAAGGTTCTCCAGATGGCGCTTATGCGGCTTCCACGCCCACCAGCCTGGCTTGTGATCGTCGCCGCTGGCGAAGTCAGCGGCGCGCACAGGCCCCTGCTCTGCGATATGCTGCAACAGGTCAGCGATCTCCTGCTGATGATCGCGTACCCACTGAGCGTTATATTTCCAGCCAAGGCGCTCAGGCTGGAGCATGCGGTGGCGCAGCAGACGATAGTCTTCGCGCGGGATAAAGCAGGCTTCGTGCGCCCAGTATTCAAACAGCGCGCCCTGCGCCAGCGCCTCTTCCAGCCAGCGCTGCGGATAGCTGCCGAGGCGGCTAAACAGCACCAGATAAGGGCTGCGCGCGACAACGTGGATGGTATCGATTTGCAGCAGCGACATGCGCCGGACAGCGGCGAGCAGATCGGAAAAGCGTGCGCGTTTGGGTGGCGTACGCAGCAGACCCTGCGCAGCCAGATGAAGATGACGAGCCTGTTGAAGCGAAAGCGAAAGCGTTGTATTCATTCCCTTCCTGCGTTCGGCGTGAAGTTAGTCAGCGCCCTGCCGCGCCAGACGTTCGATATCATCCAGCAGCGGCGCGACCGCGCTGCCGCTCAGCTCCGCCTCGACCGGCAGATACCACCAGTTGGGCTGGGCGAAGCGTCGGCATTTCACCGCGTCTTTTTCGGTCATCAGCAGGATATGGTCCGCGGCCACCAAACCGGCGAGCTCATCTTTGCTGTAGGCGTGGTGATCGGCGAAGGCGATCTCGGTTACTGGCGTGACGCCATACTGCTTAAGCGTAGCGAAGAAGCGCGGCGGATGCCCAATCCCCGCCATCGCCACCACCTTTTTCAGGGCAGAGAGCGGTACTGACTGCTGCGTTTGCAGGTTAACCGCTTCGCCAGGCCGCAGCGACATAGCAATTTCACCCGGCTCCGCAGCGCCGCCGTTAACGATAACAGCATCGACCTGCTGCAGGCGAGAGGCGCGCTCGCGCATAGGCCCTGCCGGCAGCCACCAGCCGTTGCCGAATCGGCGCACGCCGTCAACCACCACGATCTCGCGATCGCGCTGGAGCGCGTAGTGCTGGAGGCCATCGTCAGTAATAATAAGATCAACAGGCTGAGCGGCGAGCAGCGCCTCAACCGCGGCGCGACGTTTTGGCGCCACTGCGACCGGCGCACCGCTGCGCTGGGCGATCAGCACAGGCTCGTCGCCCGCCTGCTCCGTCGGCGTTTCGGCGTTAACCAGCAGCGGATAGCGCTCCGCTTTGCCGCCGTAGCCGCGCGACACCACGCCAACCTGCACGCCCCGGCGCTGCAGCTCCTGCACCAGCCAGATCGCAATCGGCGTTTTGCCATTGCCGCCCGCAGTGAGGTTGCCGACCACCACGACCGGTACCGGCGCGCGCCAGCTTTTACGCCAGCCGCGCTGGTAGCTGAGGCGAATCAGAGAGGAGACCGCGCCATAGATCAGGCTGAGCGGCCACAACAGCAGCCACAGCGGCGAGCGTCCACTCCAGATGCGCTCAATCATTGGCCAAACTGCATCTTATGCAGTTGGGCATAGGTGCCCTGCTGAGCCAGCAGAACAGCGTGCGTGCCGCGCTCAACGATACGGCCATCTTCAACGACCACGATTTCATCGGCTTTTTCGATGGTCGACAGGCGGTGAGCGATAACCAGCGAAGTGCGGTTTTTCTGCAGCTCATCCAGCGCCGACTGAATCGCACGCTCGGACTCGGTATCCAGCGCGGAGGTCGCTTCATCCAGAATAAGGATCGGGCAGTCGCGCAGCAGCGCGCGCGCAATCGCGATACGCTGGCGCTGACCGCCGGAAAGCAGCACGCCGTTTTCGCCAATCACCGTATCCAGCCCGTTATCCATCTTGTTGATGAAGTCCATAGCATGCGCCATGGTAGCGGCTTTCTCGATCTCGGCGCGGCTATACTGCTCGCTGCGCGCATAGGCGATGTTATTGGCGATGGTGTCGTTGAACAGATGCACGTTCTGCGATACCAGCGCCACCTGATTACGCAGCGAACGCAGCGTATATTCGCGCAGGTCGTGGCCGTCCAGCAGGATTTCGCCCTGCTGAATATCGTAAAAGCGCGTCAGCAAACTGGCCAGCGTCGACTTCCCTGAGCCTGAACGCCCGACCAGCGCAACGGTTTTCCCTTCTGGCAGCGCCAGATTGATATCGCGCAGCGCCGGTATAT
Organism: Pantoea sp. UBA5923; assembly: GCF_002431095.1. NCBI lineage: Bacteria > Pseudomonadati > Pseudomonadota > Gammaproteobacteria > Enterobacterales > Erwiniaceae > Pantoea > Pantoea sp. UBA5923. The sequence goes on from NZ_DJDN01000078.1 coordinate 242,135, forward strand.
CGCGTCCTGGATAGGTAAAGGTGACATTGCGGAACTCGACGTTGCCTTTGGCGCGCACTACTTCGCGCGTGCCGGTATCGATCTCCTGCTCGCTATCAAGGATGGAGAAGAGGGTCTGGCACGCTGCCATGCCGCGCTGGAACTGCGCGTTGACGTTAGTCAGGGATTTCAGCGGGCGCATCAGCGCGATCATCGATGAGAAGACCACGGTGATGGTACCTGCGGTCAGCGTCTCCATCACGCTAGGGAAACTGGCGGCATAGAGGACGAACGCCAGCGCCAGCGAAGCGATCAACTGGATAACCGGATCGGAGATAGATGAGGCCGATACCAGCTTCATCCCCTGCTGACGCATGCGGTTGCTGACGCGGGCGAAACGTTCGGACTCGACTTCCTGACCGCCGAAAATCAGCACCTCTTTATGCCCTTTCAGCATCTGCTCGGCGCTGGTCGTTACCTGCCCCATCGTGTTCTGCATGGTTTTGCTGATGCTGCGGAAGCGCTTAGAGACCGAGCGAATGGCCAGAGAGACAACCGGCGCCAGCACAATCAGGATGAGCGACAGCTGCCAGCTGTAATAGAACATCATGATAAACAGGCCGATAATCGAGGCCCCTTCGCGCACAACGGTAACCAGCGCGCTGGATGAGGAGGAGGCGACCTGCTCAGAATCATAGGTGATGCGCGACAGCAGCGTGCCTGTTGACTGCTGGTCGAAGAACGAGACCGGCATGCCCATCATGTGGCTAAAGAGACGGCGACGCATATTCATCACGACGTTGCCGGAGACCCAGGAGATGCAGTAGCTGGAAATATAGCTGGTGACGCCGCGGATCAGCATCAGACCGATAACGGCCAGCGGCATCCAGATCAGTACCGATTTATCCGCTTTGCCAAACCCATCATCCAGTAAAGGCTTCAACAGGGAGAGCATGAGCGTGTCGCCCGCGGCGTTAAGTATCAGGGCCACAGCGGCCACGCATAAACCCGCTTTATGGGGCGCGATCATCGGCCAGAGTCGACGAAATGTCTGCCACGTTGAGAGATCTTTATCTTGATGCATCATTTATTCACGTTGTTTGAAATAGCCGCTCATTCTACCTGGATTAGCGTTTGACGCCAAACCACTGATGATACCAACGGGGCAAAATTTGCTCTCTTAACCCGGAAACCGCGATTTTGCGCCCGGCAACCGTGACAGTTATCTGGCCCGATTGCGCAGTGTCATACCAGGCGAAGCCCGCGCGTCGGTAGTTTTCCAGCACGCTTTTGACCGGCATACGCCAGGCGTTGTAGCGCGCCATAGAGGCGATGGCGATATGACCGTCTACGCTGCGCAGCAGCAGTGGCGTTGACGAGGTGCGGCTGCCGTGATGCGGAACCTGGATGATATCGGCCTTAAGGCGACTTTTTTCCAGCGCGACCAGCTGCCGCTCCGCCGACGCTTCCAGATCGCCCATCAGCAGCAAACGCGTAACGCCGTCATCAATACTCAGCACACAGGAATCATTATTGTTGCTGAGCTTCGAGCGCTTTAACGGCCACAGCGCTTCGACATTTAACGCACCCCAGCGCCAGCGCGTGCCGCGTACGCAGGGCAGATGATCGTCATCCAGCGTCGCGCTGCGTATGGGCACGTCAGGCCAGCGGGTTTTTATGGCATTAAGCCCACCGCTGTGATCGAGATGACGATGGCTGAGGACTACCGTCTGTAGCAGCAGATGTTTCCGTGACAGCCAGGGGATAACGTGGCGCGTACCCGCATCCCCGTTTTCCCAGCGCGGGCCGGTATCATAGAGCATTGCTTCTTTGCCCTGGCGGATAACCACGCTTAGCCCCTGTCCGACATCCAGCATATCAATACGCCAGCCCGGTTCTTCGCGCGGCCAGCGCCAGACGATAAGCGCCACCACCAGCGCTGTACAGCCGATCGGCGCCGCGTAAAACAGCGCGCAGCGCCAGGCAATCAGCGCACCCCACAGCAACAGCGCCAGGGTGCCAGCGTCATGGAATGCCCACCATCCATCAGGCAAGGCCTTTAACGCCGCCAGCAGCCAGACCACGGAGGTATCAGCTAGCTGCCACAATGCGCAGCAGAGCGCGCCAGCTGGCGTCAGTATCGCCAGCAGAATCAGCGGAACGCTGATAAAAGTAATGGCGGGTATCGCCAGCATATTCGCCGCCAGCGCCGAGAAGCTTATTCCCTCAAACAGCATGACCTGGAGCGGAGCCATTAGCAGCGTCATGCCGAGCTGAAGATGTAGCAGCTGAACCGGCAGCCAGCGCCAGCCGTGGCGACATCGTTCAGGTAAAGGAAACCAGTGATACCACGTCAGCAAAATGGCTACCGCCAGCGCCGAGAGCCAGAAACTTTCTGACAGCACGTTCAGAGGATCGAGCAGCAGTAACCCACCAACGCACAGGCTCCAGACCTGCCAGCCGCCGGGCTGCACTCCTTTGAGGCGAAAGATGACCCACAGCGTCAGGGCAAACAGCGTTCGCTGAGCGGGCGCATAGCTGCCCGAAAGCCAGGTATAGAGCGCCGCCGCCAGCCAGTTCATCAACAGCGGAAACAGATAACCGATAAGACGCGTCGGCAGAAAGAGCTGAACAGCGCGCGCGATAAGCCAGCCGCTGCTGGCGGCCAGCGCGATATGCATGCCTGAAATCGCCATCAGATGCGCCGTTCCGGTTTCCCGCAGTAGCTGGCGCAGCGCATCGTCCATCTCTGCTCGCTCGCCGAAAGCCAGAGCCTGGATAACCGCGCTCTGCTCAAGAGCGCTAATGATCGGCATATCACGCATAATAAGCTGCCAGCGCCAGCTGCAGATCAGGGATTCAGGCTGCTGCTGTTGAATACGGCCCCGCAGCGCCATATGGTTAGCCAGCGCAAAACGTTGCGCATCGAACTCCCCTTCGTTGAGCTTTGCGTGGACGGGCCTGAGGTTGAGCTTCATCGACCAGCGTTGTCCCGGACAATAATCCTGCTGGCTTTCTCCCAGCGACAGCCAGGCGAAACGCGGAGGAAAGAGGTAGCGCCCTTCTCGCCTGAGTAGCTGCACCTTGATCTGCTGTCTCTCTTGCCGGACTTCATCAATCCGTACGCTGTACGTTGCAGGCGCGCTGCTGGCTGCTTCTGTTGCGATGACGTCTGAACGCGCCGCTCCCAGCATCCAGGCAAACATCAGCAGCGCTATCCCTGTGATACGCAGCCAGAACAGGGTTGTCCACCATAATACCAGGCCTGCAAAGGCGAGCGCCGTGATGCCTGCCGCCGGGGGAAGCTGGTGAAGAAACAGCAGTGGCAGTGCGGCGAGAATAGCGATTCTGGCAAATATCATCCCTGTCATTTTCATCTCACTCCTGTTTAACAGGCAGAGTATGCAGACAGAGGGGATCGCAATCAGGCGGGAGTTTTATCTTTTAAGCGCGGCATCGGGAAATTCAGAGAGGATTACATACGGCATACGCAACAGGCCGGGCAGGCTCACATAAAAACAGCAGGCAAAAAAAAACGACATCCGGGGATGTCGTTTCTGCGTTCGGTTACGGCTTAGCCGTAGATGTTTGCACGGTCTCGCAGCTCTTTGCCCGGCTTAAAGTGGGGAACGTATTTACCTTCCAGTTCCACTTTATCGCCCGTTTTCGGGTTACGACCCGTACGCGGTGCGCGGTAATGCAAAGAAAAGCTGCCGAATCCCCGGATTTCAATGCGTTCGCCCTGGGCCAGCGTTGTGGCCATGTGCTCCAGCATCTCTTTTACAGCATCCTCAACGACTTTCGCCGGAATATGAGTCTGCTGGCCAGCAAGTCTTTCAATCAGTTCTGACTTGGTCATGTAACCTCCGGTTAATCCTTGTGGGAAAGGTATGACAGCTTGCTACCGTAACCGGGCAGATTTCCCTGCCCGGTTGCTTAAGGTCGATTACTCGCCTTTAGCTGCTTTGAACGCTTCAGCCATAGCATTAGAGAAGTTGCCTTCTTCCTGCTTGTTGTTCACGGTCGCGATGGCGTCTTTCTCGTCAGCTTCGTCTTTCGCACGAACAGACAGGCTAACTACGCGGTTTTTACGATCAACACCGGTGAATTTAGCTTCAACATCGTCGCCAACATTCAGAACCAGAGTTGCATCTTCAACGCGGTCACGTGAAGCTTCAGAAGCGCGCAGGTAGCCTTCAACGCCGTCTGCCAGTTCAACTGTAGCACCTTTAGCGTCAACTGCAGTTACTTTACCAGTAACGATGGCGCCTTTCTTGTTCAGGGTGATGTAGTTGTTGAACGGATCTTCAGCCAGCTGCTTCACGCCCAGAGAGATGCGCTCGCGCTCTGCGTCAACCTGCAGTACAACGGCAGCGATTTCGTCGCCTTTTTTGTACTCACGAACGGCTTCTTCGCCAGTCGCGTTCCAGGAGATGTCAGACAGGTGAACCAGACCGTCGATGCCGCCGTCCAGGCCGATGAAGATACCGAAGTCAGTGATTGACTTGATTTTACCTTCAACGCGATCGCCCTTGTTGTGGGTCTCAGCAAACTGCTGCCATGGGTTGGCTTTGCACTGCTTCAGGCCCAGGGAGATACGACGACGCTCTTCGTCGATGTCCAGAACCATAACTTCAACCACGTCGCCCACGTTAACAACTTTAGACGGGTGGATGTTTTTGTTGGTCCAGTCCATTTCAGAAACGTGTACCAGACCTTCAACGCCTTCTTCGATTTCAACGAAGCAGCCGTAATCAGTCAGGTTGGTCACGCGACCGGTCAGGCGAGTGCCTTCCGGGTAACGCTTAGCGATAGCTACCCACGGATCTTCGCCCAGCTGTTTCAGGCCCAGAGATACACGGGTACGCTCGCGGTCGAACTTCAGCACTTTAACAGTGATTTCGTCGCCCACGTTGACGATTTCGCTCGGATGCTTAACGCGCTTCCACGCCATATCGGTGATGTGCAGCAGGCCATCGACGCCGCCCAGATCAACGAATGCGCCGTAGTCAGTGAGGTTCTTAACGATACCTTTGACTTCCATGCCTTCCTGCAGGTTTTCCAGCAGCTGATCGCGCTCAGCGCTGTTTTCAGATTCGATAACCGCGCGGCGTGAAACCACGACGTTGTTACGTTTCTGATCAAGCTTGATTACTTTGAATTCAAGCTCTTTGCCTTCCAGGTGCAGCGTGTCGCGAACCGGACGCACGTCAACCAGTGAACCTGGCAGGAACGCACGAATACCGTTCAGCTCAACTGTGAAGCCACCTTTAACTTTGCCGTTGATAACACCGGTAACAGTTTCAGCGTCTTCGTAAGCTTTTTCCAGCGTGATCCAGGCTTCATGACGTTTAGCTTTCTCACGGGACAGCAGGGTTTCACCGAAGCCGTCTTCCACTGCATCCAGGGCAACGTCAACTTCGTCACCAACCTGAATTTCCAGTTCGCCGGCTGCGTTCTTGAACTGCTCTGCCGGAATGGCAGACTCAGATTTCAGACCCGCATCAACCAGAACGACGTCTTTGTCGATAGAGACAACAACGCCACGAACGATGGAACCCGGGCGGGTTTCGATTTCTTTCAGGGACTCTTCAAAGAGTTGAGCAAAAGATTCAGTCATATTGATAATCTTAGGATTCTTCAATTTAACGTCCACCTGACCTCATGTCGGATGGGGTTGTTTCACATGCCCTGCGCGCTTTCCCTGGCACAGGGTTACTGCAATTCGGTATGCCGAAAATATTAAATGCCCAGCTTAGTGCGGGCATATTCCAGCGCCTTATCAATGACTTGCTCAATGGATAACTGAGTAGAATCCAGAACCAGCGCATCAGCGGCGGGGACTAAAGGCGCAATGGCGCGGTTGCGATCGCGGTCATCACGTTCTTTTATCTCGGCTAAAAGGCGATCAAAGTTAACACTAAAGCCGCTCTCCTGCAACTGTAGCATACGGCGCTGGGCGCGCTCTTCCGGGCTGGCGTCGAGGAAGATTTTTACCGGCGCGTCGGGGAAAACCACAGTCCCCATATCGCGGCCGTCGGCGATTAAGCCAGGCTCATCGCGAAACGCGCGCTGGCGACGCAGCAGCGCTTCGCGCACGCGTGGAAAGGCGGCAACGCGCGAGGCGGTATTGCTGACTTCCTGGGTGCGGATTTCACCCGTAACTTCTTCGCCTTCCAGAATCACCTGCAGTTCGCCCTGCTGCGAGACAAAACGCACATCCAGATGGGCGGCCAGCGGCACCAGTGCCTCTTCGGACTCAATACTCACCTGATGATGCAGCGCAGCCAGCGCCAGAACGCGATAGATAGCGCCTGAATCGAGCAGATGCCATTGAAATGCTTCCGCCATCGCTTTGCACAACGTGCCTTTGCCTGCGCCGCTAGGCCCATCGACAGTTATAACCGGGGCAGTTGCCGTCATTATTCTCTCCTGTTGCTGCGCGAAATAGTTCAGCCTTCAGGCTGTTCAGAACAGGAAGCATTATACGCTGACCAGACTAATGACGTTACCTTTTAGCGCAGAGAACGCTGTAAATTGCAGCAGATTCAGAACATCTCTTGGCCGCTAAGGCCAGAAGCAGTGAGAATGCCGGAGACGTCCGTTCTCCGACATCCTGCCAGTCAGGCGTTCTGGCTGATTTGAGCCAGCTGTTCGAAATAGTCCGGGAAGGTTTTCGCGGTACAGCCGGGATCGAGGATCGTTACCGGCGTATCGGAGAGCGCGACCAGGGAAAAGCACATCGCCATGCGGTGATCGTTATAGGTGCCGATCTCTGCATGACGCAATTTTTCCGGCGGCGTGATGCGGATAAAATCGTGTCCCTCTTCCACTTCCGCGCCGACTTTGCGCAGTTCGGTCGCCATCGCAGCCAGGCGATCGGTCTCTTTGACGCGCCAGTTGTAAATATTACGCAGCAGCGTCGTGCCTTTGGCGAACAGCGCCGCGGTCGCGATGGTCATCGCGGCGTCAGGAATATGGTTCATATCCATATCAATAGCGTGAAGCTCGCCGGCGGTACAGGCGATGTAGTCGCTGCCCCACTCAACGGTCGCGCCCATTTTTTCCAGCACGTCGGCAAAGCGGATATCGCCCTGCACGCTGTCGCGTCCGATGCCGGTAACGCGTACGGTTCCGCCTTTAATCGCGCCCGCGGCCAGGAAATAGGAGGCGGATGAGGCGTCGCCCTCCACCAGATAGTCCCCTGGCGACAGATACTGCTGCTGGCCTTTAATAATAAAGCTCTGATAATGCTGGTTCTCGACCTCGACGCCGAAACAGCGCATCAGATGCAGCGTAATATCAATATAGGGTTTCGAGACCAGTTCGCCTTTGATAGCGATCCGGGTGTCGCGCTCCGCCAGCGGTGCGGCCATCAGCAGTGCGGTGAGAAACTGGCTGGAGACGCTACCGTCTACGCTGACTTCGCCGCCGGTAAATCCGCCTTTCAGGCGCAGCGGCGGATAATCGCTGTTCTCGAGATACTCAATCTGTGCGCCGCCCTGACGGAGCGCGTCTACCAGATGTCCGATTGGACGCTCTTTCATGCGCGGCTCGCCGGTCAGGACGATATCCTGTTCGCCGAGACAGAGCGCCGCCGCCAGCGGACGCATCGCCGTACCCGCGTTGCCGAGAAACAGCTCCAGCGGCTGAGATGCACGCAGCGGGCCAGCCTGCCCCACCACTTCACACTGGGTGCGGTCGGCGGAGAGGGTAAAATCGACGCCCAACGCCTTCAGGGCATTCAGCATGTGTTTAATATCATCGCTGTCCAGCAGGTTCGTCAGGCGCGTGGTGCCTTTCGCCAGCGCAGCCAGCAGCAGCGCGCGGTTAGAAACGCTTTTTGAACCCGGCAGGTTAACGGTGCCGTCAACGCGTGCAATCGGTTGTAAGGTCAGGGAGTCCTGCATGTGAAACCAAATCTCCAGAAAAGGACAAAACCCCGCCGCAAGGCGAGGTCTGAAGTCGGCGCAAGCGCCGACGCTACAGCTCAGGCTTAACCGTGGCGGCGCGCGAAGTCAGCCATAAAGTCGGTTAGCGTTTTAACGCCTTCCAGCGGCATCGCATTGTAGATCGATGCGCGCATGCCGCCTACGACGCGATGGCCTTTGAGGGCGTGCAGTCCCGCATTAAACGACTCTTCCAGGAAGAGTTTATCCAGCGCGGCGTCCGCCAGCTGGAAAGGCACGTTCATGCGTGAACGGTTTTCCACCGCAACGTCATTGCGGTAAAAGGGGTTGTTATCGATCAGGCCGTAGAGCAGATCCGCTTTAGCCTGATTGATTTTGTCGATCTCGGCTACACCGCCCTTCTCTTTCAGCCACTTAAACACCAGGCCGGAGAGATACCAGGCAAAGGTCGGCGGCGTATTAAACATCGAGTCGTTTTCCGCCAGCACCTGATAATCGAGGATGGAAGGAACGGACGGTTGGGCTTTGCCCAGCAGATCGTCACGGACAATAACAATGGTCAAACCCGCCGGGCCGATGTTCTTTTGCGCGCCAGCATAGATTACGCCGTAGCGGTTAATGTCCAGCGGACGTGACAGGATAGTCGAGGAGAGGTCAGCAACCACGAGCTTATCGCCAAAATCGGGCTGCTCATCAATCGCGATGCCGTCAATGGTTTCGTTCGGGCAGTAGTGCACATAGGCGGCGTCGCTGCTTAGCTCCCACTGGCTCATCGGCAGGATTGCGCGCTTGCCGTCACGCGTGGTTTTGACGTCCAGGACACGCGGCGTGCAATACTTTTCCGCTTCTTTAATAGCGCTGTGCGCCCAGTAGCCGCCGTCGATATAATCCGCCGTGGTGGCCTCGCCCAGCAAATTACCCGGTACAGCGGCAAACTGCGCGCGCGCGCCGCCGTGACAGAATAAAACTTTGTAGTTGGCCGGGATTTTCAGAAGATCGCGTAAGTCCTGCTCCGCCTCTTCCGCTACCTTGATAAACTCCTTGCTGCGATGGCTGATCTCCATGACGGAGGTCCCCAGACCGTGCCAGTTTGTCAGTTCTTGTTCTGCACGACGGAGCACTTCAACCGGCAGCATCGCTGGACCGGAACTAAAATTATAAATCTGCGTCATTTCCCTCACCACGATTATCCAGAACGGTTATGAATTGCTTACCGGTTTTATCACTGCCTTATGACGCCTGCAATGATAAATCCGGAAGGGATCACAATTTCTGAATCTGCCATGCCGCAGCTTATGTCACAAATGCAACACGCAGCGAAATTTTGTGAGGCGGCTCGTTTACCGGGAAAACAGGATCCTTTTCCGATGCGCTTTTCAGGTAGAAGGGCGGGCAGAAATTTATGCCGTCTTCATAGCGCCACGACGGCAAAATCCGTATCATTGCGCGCTTTACGCCCACTATATATGAGAGAGCGGTCCCATGACGCAAACGTTTATTCCCGGTAAAGACGCAGCACTGGAAGATTCCATCGCGCGCTTCCAGCAAAAGCTGACCGATCTTGGCTTTAATATTGAAGAAGCCTCCTGGCTAAATCCGGTTCCCCACGTCTGGTCCGTGCATATTCGCGACCGCGATTGCCCGCTCTGCTTTACGAATGGCAAAGGCGCCAGCAAGAAAGCCGCGCTGGCTTCAGCGCTGGGCGAATACTTCGAACGTCTTTCGACCAACTACTTCTTCGCCGACTTCTGGCTGGGCAAATCGATCGCGAATGGCGATTTCGTTCACTACCCTGACGAGAAGTGGTTCCCCATTCCTGCGGACGATTCACTGCCGGAAGGCATTCTGGATACGCGCCTGCGCGCCTTTTACGATCCAGACAACGCGCTGACCGCCTCTGAGTTAGTGGATCTGCAGTCGGGCAACGCCGAGCGCGGCATCTGCAGCCTGCCCTTTGCTCGCCAGTCTGATCAGCAGACCGTCTATATTCCGATGAATATTATCGGCAACCTGTACGTTTCAAACGGCATGTCAGCAGGTAATACGCCTAATGAAGCGCGCGTACAGGGGCTTTCTGAGGTATTTGAGCGCTATATCAAAAACCGCATTATCGCAGAGTCGATCAGCCTGCCGACTATTCCTGACAGCGTGATGCAGCGCTATCCTGGCGTGGTGGAAGCTATCGCGCGTCTTGAAGCGGAAGGCTTCCCGATTTTCGCCTATGACGCCTCGCTGGGCGGCAAATATCCGGTTATCTGCGTTGTGCTGTTCAACCCGCAAAACGGCACCTGCTTCGCCTCTTTCGGTGCGCATCCCGATTTCGGCGTCGCGCTTGAGCGTACCGTTACCGAGCTGTTGCAGGGCCGCAGCCTGAAAGATCTCGATGTCTTTACGCCGCCGACCTTTGATGATGAGGAAGTGGCCGAGCACGCCAACCTGGAGACGCACTTTATCGACTCAAGCGGCCTTATCTCCTGGGATCTGTTCAAAGAAGATGCGGACTACCCCTTTGTCGACTGGTCGTTCAGCGGGACCACGCAGGAAGAGTTCGCCACCCTGATGGCCATTTTCCGCGCGGAAGATCGTGAAGTCTATATCGCCGATTACGATCACCTTGGCGTCTATGCCTGCCGCATTATCGTGCCTGGCATGTCCGATATCTATCCGGCGGAAGATCTGCTGCTGGCGAACAATAATATGGGTGCAGGCCTGCGGGAAACGCTGCTGGCGCTGCCCGCCAGCAACTGGAACCCGGAAGAGTATCTGGATTTGATCGTGCAGCTGGATGAAGAAGGTCATGACGACTTTACCCGCGTGCGCGAGCTGCTTGGCCTGGCGAGCGGCAAGGATAATGGCTGGTATACGCTGCGCATCGGCGAGCTTAAAGCCATGCTGGCGCTGGCAGGTGGTGACCTCGATCAGGCGTTGATCTGGACCGAATGGACCATGGAATTTAATGGTTCGATCTTTTCGCCGGAACGCGCCAATTACTACCGCTGCCTGCAAACGCTGCTGTTGCTGGCGATGGAAGACGATCGCGATCCGCTGCAATACCACCACGCCTTCATGCGCATGTATGGCGCGGACGCGCTGGAAGCGGCTTCGGCGGCAGTAAGCGGCGAAGCGCCCTTCTACGGTCTGCAGGCGGTTGACGAAGATCTCAACGCCTTCCCGGCACATCAGGCGCTGCTGCAGGCTTACGAAAAACTCCAGGCGGCTAAACGCCGTTACTGGAAAAATTAAGACCGAAAATCAGGCTACTACAGGCTGAATAAAATAATAATGGCGTCAATAAAAGTGACGCCATTTTTTATGGGTAATGAACAAGCATTTAATAAAAGTTACTTATGAGCGGTTGCTTTAATTTATTTAACATTTTTGCTTCGATAAAGTAGTTTTATTAACATTCTAAATCCTGCCCTTATTTCTATTTAAAATAAACACGCAAAAATTAAAAAATATTTATTCCTTTTTATTCAAATAATTATACCTGGCAGAAAGCCTTTGCAGCCGGTTAAATCCCCTGTCTGCCGGTCAAATATGATCCAGATCAAATGCTGACCTATACTCCTTTGTTAATATTTTTCCAGACAACTTTTGGAGAGCGTTAGTGTGAAAGCTGACAACCCTTTTAATCTGTTATTACCGGCCGCAATGGCTAAAGTGGCAGAAGATGCGGGGATCTATAAAGCGACTAAACATCCCTTAACCACCTTTTTTCTTGCCATTACCGCTGGCGTTTTTATCTCTATCGCTTTCGTTTTTTATATTACTGCGACAACCGGCAGCGCGGGCATGCCCTATGGTCTGGCGAAGCTGATCGGCGGCATCTGCTTCTCGCTGGGCTTAATTCTGGTAGTGGTATGCGGCGCCGATCTTTTCACCTCCACCGTTTTGATCGTCGTCGCCAAAGCGAGCGGACGCATCACCTGGGGCCAGCTGGCGCGTAACTGGATTAATGTTTATGTCGGCAACCTTGTCGGCGCGCTGTTTTTCGTCGCGCTCATCTGGTTCGCCGGCGAGCATATGACGGCTGGCGGGGCGTGGGGTTTAAATGTGCTGCAAACCGCCGATCACAAAATGCATCACACCTTTATTGAAGCCGTCTGCCTGGGCACCCTGGCGAACCTGATGGTTTGTCTGGCGGTATGGATGAGCTACTCCGGCCATAGCCTGACGGATAAAACGCTGGCGATGATTCTGCCGGTCGCCATGTTCGTTGCGAGCGGCTTCGAGCACAGTATCGCGAATATGTTTCTTATCCCGTTAGCTATCGTGATTCGTGATTTTTCCAGCCCGGCATTCTGGCAAGCCGCCGGTGCCAGCGCCGACCAGTTTCAGGCGCTTACGCCCGTCAACTTTATTATCGACAACCTGATTCCAGTCACCATCGGCAACATTATCGGCGGCGGCCTGCTGGTTGGGTTGACCTACTGGGCGATCTATTTACGCAACGGTTCTACCGCACATTAACGATTTCTGACCGACGCCGCGTAGCTGGCGGCGCCAACATAAAGCTTCTTAGATAAGGCAGGTATATCATGACCGATCTGAATGCAAAACAGGCTGCGGCCTGGGATGGATTTGCCAACGGCGAATGGCAGAACAGCGTCAACGTTCGCGATTTTATTCAAAAGAACTACACGCCGTATGAAGGCGACGAATCTTTCCTGGCAGGCGCGACTGAAGCGACCACTAAGCTGTGGAACGCCGTTCTGGAAGGGATCAAGATTGAAAACCGTACCCATGCGCCAGTCGATTTCGATACCGATCTCGCCTCAACCATTACTGCGCATGATGCTGGCTATATCAATAAATCGCTGGAAAAAATTGTCGGCTTACAAACTGAAGCGCCATTGAAACGCGCCATTATCCCGTTTGGCGGCATTAAAATGGTGGAAGGCTCCTGTAAGGTATATGGCCGCGAGCTGGATCCGACGCTGAAAAAAATCTTTACTGAGTATCGTAAAACCCACAACCAGGGCGTATTTGACGTCTACACCCAGGATATCCTGCGCTGCCGTAAATCGGGCGTGCTGACCGGTCTGCCGGACGCCTACGGCCGTGGCCGCATTATCGGCGACTATCGCCGGGTCGCTCTGTATGGCATTGACTTCCTGATGCAGGACAAACTGGCGCAGTTCAACTCTCTGCAGAACGATCTGGAAAACGGCGTTAATCTGGAAGCCACTATCCGTCTGCGTGAAGAGATTGCTGAACAGCATCGCGCGCTGGCCCAGATTAAAGAGATGGCCGCTAAATATGGTTGCGACATCTCCGGCCCGGCGACAAATGCGCAGGAAGCGGTACAGTGGACCTACTTCGGCTACCTTGCCGCGGTGAAATCGCAGAACGGCGCAGCAATGTCGTTCGGCCGCGTCTCGACCTTCCTCGATATCTATATCGAACGCGATCTGCAGGCCGGTAAACTCACCGAAGAGCAGGCGCAGGAGCTGATTGACCATCTGGTTATGAAGCTGCGCATGGTGCGTTTCCTGCGTACGCCGGAATATGATGAGCTTTTCTCTGGTGACCCTATCTGGGCGACAGAATCGCTGGCGGGTATGGGCGTAGACGGCCGCACTCTGGTGACAAAAAGCACATTCCGTTTCCTGAATACCCTTTATACCATGGGACCGTCGCCGGAGCCGAATATGACCATCCTGTGGTCAGAAAATCTGCCGGTGAACTTCAAGAAATACGCGGCAAAAGTCTCCATCGATACCTCTTCTCTGCAGTATGAGAATGACGATCTGATGCGTCCTGACTTTAACAATGACGACTATGCCATCGCCTGCTGCGTCAGCCCGATGATTGTTGGCAAACAGATGCAGTTCTTCGGCGCTCGCGCCAACCTGGCGAAAACCCTGCTGTACGCAATCAACGGCGGCATGGATGAAAAAATGAAAATGCAGGTGGGTCCGAAAGAAGCCCCGGTCATGGACGATGTGCTTGATTTCGATACCGTCATGGCGCGTATGGACCACTTTATGGACTGGCTGGCGAAACAGTATGTGACCGCGCTGAATATCATCCACTATATGCATGATAAATACAGCTACGAAGCCTCGCTGATGGCGCTGCACGATCGCGATGTCTACCGCACGATGGCCTGTGGCATCGCGGGGCTGTCAGTAGCCGCCGACTCACTGTCCGCTATCAAATACGCCAAAGTGAAACCGGTGCGCGACGAAGATGGCCTGGCGGTCGACTTTGAAATCGAAGGCGAATATCCGCAGTTTGGTAATAACGATGCGCGCGTCGATGACCTGGCCTGCGATCTGGTTGAACGTTTCATGAAGAAAATTCAGAAACTCACCACCTATCGCAACGCCGTACCGACTCAGTCAGTGCTGACCATTACCTCTAACGTTGTTTACGGTAAGAAAACCGGTAATACGCCGGATGGTCGCCGCGCAGGCGCGCCTTTCGGTCCTGGCGCAAACCCAATGCATGGCCGCGATCAGAAAGGTGCCGTCGCGTCACTGACTTCTGTCGCTAAACTCCCCTTCGCCTACGCGAAAGACGGTATTTCCTATACCTTCTCTATCGTGCCGAATGCGTTGGGTAAAGACGACAACGTGCGGAAAGCTAACCTTGCTGGTCTGATGGATGGTTACTTCCATCACGAAGCGAGTATTGAAGGCGGTCAGCACCTTAACGTGAACGTGATGAATCGCGAAATGCTGCTGGATGCGATGGAGCACCCGGAAAAATATCCGCAGCTAACCATCCGCGTTTCCGGCTATGCCGTCCGCTTCAATTCGCTGACGAAAGAACAGCAGCAGGATGTGATTACCCGTACTTTCACCAAATCGCTATAAACCTGGCGCGCTAAGCTGTAAAAAGGCTCCTTCGGGGGCCTTTTCTCCAAGGCCCGTTTTGTCTGCGCTCTTAATACAGAAATCAGTCAAAACCGACTTTATTACCGAGCACAACAGAGATTGTGCGCCTGCTGACAGGCTAACCTGGAGAACATCGCAATGTCTTGCAAAGGTCGTATTCACTCGTTCGAATCCTGCGGGACGGTTGACGGTCCCGGCATCCGTTTTATCACCTTCTTTCAGGGCTGCCTGATGCGCTGCCTCTACTGCCATAACCGCGATACCTGGGACACACACGGCGGAAAAGAGATCACCGTCGAGGAGCTGATGAAAGATGTGCTTTCCTATCGCCACTTTATGAATGCGTCTGGCGGCGGCGTAACCGCCTCTGGCGGCGAGGCTATTTTACAGGCTGAGTTTGTGCGCGACTGGTTCCGCGCCTGTAAGGCGGAAGGCATTCATACCTGTCTGGATACTAACGGCTTTGTGCGTCGCTACGATCCGGTGATTGATGAGCTGCTGGAGGTGACGGATCTGGTGATGCTCGATCTCAAGCAAATCAATGACGACGTTCATCAGATCCTGGTTGGCGTCTCAAATCATCGCACCCTGGACTTCGCTCGCTACCTGCAGAAGAAAGGCAAACGGACCTGGATCCGCTATGTGGTGGTGCCCGGCTATTCTGATGATGACGATTCAGCTCACCGGCTTGGCGAGTTCACACGGGATATGGAGAACGTCGAGAAGATTGAACTGCTGCCCTACCATGAACTTGGCAAGCATAAATGGATCGCAATGGGCGAAGAGTACAAGCTCGACGGCGTGAAGCCGCCGACGAAAGAGACTATGGAGCGGGTGAAAAACATCCTCGCCAGCTACGGTCATACTGTTATGTATTAACGAAAAGGGAGCCTACGGCTCCCTTTTCGTTATGGTGCGGGCGACTGGTTTGCAGCCTCCTGCGCCGATATCAGGCGTGCGCCACCGGCGTTGCCTGCTGATCGGCCTTACGCAGCAGCATCATCAGATAGACCAGCGCCACGCCGGCAATCATCACAAACAGAATGCGGTCGGAATAGTTCTGCATCAAAACCGCCGTCATGCTGGGACCCGCCAGGCTGCCTATGGTATAGCTCAGCAGCAGCGCCTGGTTCATCGCTACCAGTTCATGATGCGCGACGGTCTCGCAGGCCCAGGACATGGCTACCGGATAGAGCGTAAAGCCCGCCAGACCCAGCACAAAGAGCGCAGGCGCCATCGCGGCGTTAGTCAGCATGGCAACCGCGCCCAGAATCACGATAAACACCTGCACGCGCAGCACCAGAAGACGACCGAAGCGATCGGCAAGGCGCCCAACCGGCCACTGTCCAACGATACCGGCGCTCACCAGCAGCGCCATCCAGTAGCCGACGTTCGCATCGCTCATGCCCTGATGAGAGAGATAGAGCGGCATCAGACCGTAGAGAGAACCCAGAACAATGCCGGAAATAATACAGCCGTTAATGCCAAGCCGCGAACTACGACGACGCAGCATCGGCCAGATTTTACCTGGCGCTGCCTCTGTCGCTTCGCTGGCGGCGGTCACCTTCACGAACATCAGCGGCAGAATGGCGCACATCATCAGCGCGGTAAGCCAGGGGACGACGTTAAACAGCCCGGTTGAGACTTTACTCACCAGCAGTTGACCCGCAACGGTGCCAAGATAATAGACGATCATATAAGCGGCCAGCAGCTGGCCCCGGGTGCGCACCGTACCGCTACAAAGCAGCGCGCTCTCCACTATGACCCAAATCAAAGCGCAGCCAATACCCGCGCAAAAACGCAGGATCGACCAACCCCAGAAACCGTCCATCATCAACAGACCGGCGGTCGCTACGGCAAAAATCGTGGTTGCCAGATAGTAGCTGCGGTTAAACCCGTAACGTTTAATCAGCCAGCCTGCCGCCAGCGTGCCCGCCAGATTGCCGGTATAGAAAGAGGAACTCACCACGCCTACCTGCCAGGTAGCCAGCGCATCGTGAGTCAGCCACAGCGGAACCAGCGTATTGAGCACCGCAATTGCAACCGTCAGCAAAAGCAGGCCGCAAAGCAGCAGCACCACGGGACGTGACCATGTGGACATAGGAATAAAAACCAAAGAAAAGAGAGGAGGTTGCGCGCAGTTTGCCATCGGCGAATTTAAAGGAAAAGCACAAAAAAATAGCGCAGCACATTTTGCTGCAACATAATTTAATTTATTAATCTTCAGTGGGTTACAGGAGTGTTAAACGAGAGCCGCTTCGAAGCTATCTTTATGAAAAACAGGCTTTTTAGGTGCTATGCCTGTCGCAATGTCGATAACGTTTATTTCTGATAACTTCACGCTGTATACCGACGTTAAATATAAAAAAACCCGGACATGTCCGGGTTTACTGTTGAAGCGCTTATCAGCCGATAAACTCTACACCATTCATATAGGGGCGCAACACATCCGGCACCTGAATACGTCC
Source organism: Pantoea sp. UBA5923 (assembly GCF_002431095.1). Taxonomy (NCBI): domain Bacteria; kingdom Pseudomonadati; phylum Pseudomonadota; class Gammaproteobacteria; order Enterobacterales; family Erwiniaceae; genus Pantoea; species Pantoea sp. UBA5923. The sequence goes on from NZ_DJDN01000078.1 coordinate 259,337, forward strand.
GTCAGCCTGCTGATAGTTCTCCAGCACCGCAACCAGCGTGCGGCCGACCGCCAGGCCGGAGCCGTTCAGGGTATGCACCAGACGCGGCTTCTTATCGGTTTTGCTGCGGCAGCGTGCCTGCATGCGACGCGCCTGGAAGTCCCACATATTGGAGCAGGAAGAGATTTCGCGATAGGTGTTCTGGGCCGGGAGCCAGACTTCCAGATCGTAGGTCTTGGCTGAGCCAAAGCCCATATCACCGGTGCAGAGCAGCACTTTGCGGTACGGCAGGTTGAGCAGCTGCAGCACTTTCTCTGCGTGGCCCACCAGCTCTTCCAGCGCATCCATTGAGGTTTCCGGCGCGACGATCTGCACCATCTCTACCTTGTCGAACTGATGCATGCGAATTAAGCCGCGCGTATCGCGACCGTAAGAGCCGGCCTCAGAACGGAAGCAAGGCGTATGCGCGGTCAGTTTGATCGGCAGACTCTCCTCCTCCACAATCTCGTCGCGCACCAGATTGGTCAACGGGACTTCCGCCGTCGGGATCAGCGCATAGTTGCTGCTCTCTGACTCCTCTTCCAGCGGTCGGGTATGAAACAGATCTTCGCCGAACTTCGGCAGCTGGCCGGTTCCGTACAGGGTCGCATGGTTGACCAGGTAAGGCACATAGTTTTCCAGATAGCCGTGCTGTTCAGTATGCAGGTCGAGCATAAACTGGCTCAGCGCGCGATGCAGACGAGCAATCTGGCCCTGCATCACCACAAAGCGCGAGCCGGTCAGCTTCACGGCAGAGGCGAAATCGAGGCCTTTCGCCATCTCACCCAGCTCAACGTGATCTTTTACCTGAAAATCAAACTGGCGCGGCTCGCCCCAGCGGCTGACTTCCTGGTTTTCACTGTCGTCTTTGCCCAGCGGTACTTCATCCGCCGGCAGGTTAGGCAGCGCCAGGGTGAAATCACGGATTTCATTTTGCAGGGCATCCAGTTCCGCTTTGGCCGCATCCAGGCGTTCGCCCAGCGCGTTCACTTCCTGACGCAGCGGCTCGATATCTTCCCCACGTGCTTTGGCCTGACCGATGGATTTGGATCGGGAGTTACGCTCCGCCTGCAGATTTTCCGTTTCCACCTGCAAGACTTTACGGCGCTCTTCAAGGGAGCGCAGCGTTTCCACATCCAGTTTGAATCCTCGGCGTGCCAGTTTTTCTGCGACTGCGTCTGGCTCATTACGCAGCAGATTGGGATCGAGCATGCTTATCCTGTGTAATAAAAGGTTGAAAGAACGAATGAAGGGATGCATTCCCGCTGGAATGCATTGATATCCTTGCTCACCTTACCGTAACGTCTGTTTTAGCGGTAGCGTTTTGTCGGGCTATTTTGATCCTGTTCAGCCAGCCAGGCGAGCTTTTCGCCAATTTTACCTTCAAGCCCGCGCTGGGTTGGCGTGTAGTAGCGCGTCTGCGCCATCTCAGGCGGAAAATAGACCTCGCCAGCCGCATAGGCATGCTCTTCATCATGGGCGTAACGATACTCTTTACCCAGGCCCATCTCTTTCATCAGCCGGGTCGGCGCGTTACGCAGATGCTCCGGCACATCATAGTCGGGATGCTCGCGCGCATCGCGCATCGCCGCCTTGAACGCGGTGTAGACGGCGTTGCTTTTTGGCGCGCAGGCGAGATAGACAATTGCCTGCGCAATAGCGCGCTCGCCTTCGGCAGGCCCGACGCGGGTAAAGCAGTCCCAGGCAGCAATCGCTACCTGCATCCCGCGCGGATCGGCGTTGCCGACATCTTCAGAGGCGATCGCCAGCAGGCGCCTCGCCACATAGAGCGGATCGCCGCCCGCGGTAATAATGCGCGCATACCAGTAAAGCGCCGCATCGGGCGCGGAGCCGCGCACCGATTTGTGCAGCGCAGAGATCAGGTCGTAAAAGCGGTCGCCCTTGTTGTCAAAGCGCGCGGCGCGCTCGCCGGAGACTTCTGTCAGCAACTGCGGCGTTAGCTCGCGATTGCCTTGCGCGTTGCTCTCCGCCATATCCGCCATCATTTCCAGCGTATTTAACGCGCGGCGCGCGTCGCCGTTCACCAGCTCGGCGATCATGCGTCGCGTATTGTCAGGCAGGATGATGTCGCTGTCGCCATAACCGCGCGTTTTGTCCTGCATCGCCTGATCGAGCACCTGCTCGATATCTTCAGTGGTGAGCGATTTTAAAAGATAAACGCGCGCGCGTGAGAGCAGCGCAGAGTTAAGCTCAAACGAGGGGTTTTCAGTGGTCGCGCCGATAAAGGTGATGGTGCCATCTTCAATATGCGGCAAGAACGCATCCTGCTGGCTTTTGTTGAAGCGGTGCACCTCATCGACAAACAGAATGGTGCGGCGTCCGACCTGACGGCTATGGCGCGCGCGCTCGATCGCCTCGCGGATCTCTTTAACGCCTGAGGTAACGGCGGAGATACGCTCGACGTCGGCATTGCCGTAGCGCGCGATAATCTCCGCCAGCGTGGTTTTCCCTGTGCCCGGCGGTCCCCAAAGAATCATTGAGTGAAGATGGCCAGCTTCGATGGCGCGCGGCAAAGGCTTACCGGGCGCCAGCAAATGCTGCTGCCCGATATACTGCTTAAGCGTTTCCGGGCGCATACGCGCCGCCAGCGGCTTGAAATCTTCGGAGGAAAAATCCAGAGACAGATTACCCACGCTTACCTCACTGACGCTGGTCGTCTACCGTCACCCCTTTGGGCGGCGTAAAGGTGAATTTATCCGGGCTGATCGCGCCGTTTTTCTGGCTCTTGAGCTGATAGCTGCTGCGCTGCCCGTCCTGCTCGATGGCGCTGAACTGGTTGATGGTGCCCGCAGGGGTCACAGAGATAGTGAACTGCTTCAGGTTGCCATCGCTGTTTTTCGGCGTCAGTTCGAACGCGTCGCCCTGCTGTTTAATATTGTACTGCTGCCAGTCGCTCGGCTGGTTGCGCGCAATCAGCATAAACGGCGTATTGCTGGTGGCGTTTTTCAGCAGGCTGACGCTGGCCTGTTCAACGAACGGGTTATAAAACCACAGATTCTTGCCGTCAGAGATAATGACGCTTTCGTCCGGCGCGGTCATATGCCAGTTAAATAAGCTGGGACGTTTTACCCAGAGTTCGCCTTCGCCTTCCTGCACGTTGGCGCCGCTGCTGTCGGTCACTTTTTGGCTAAAGCTGGCATGGAAGCTGTTAACCTTGTTCAGACGCTGCTGCAGATCGCTGGAGGCGTCCGCCATAACGCTGGCTGACGCAAAAACGGCCAACAGGCCAGGCACGATTACGCTTAATTTCATCCGCTTCAATTCCTTATTTATCTCTATCCAGTGAATACCGTTTTAATTCTGGCCGCCGTTTTGCTATTGAGCCAGGAGAAAAACCCGAAAGCGTATTCTGATATGAGGGGTAAATGCCGCCTGAACAATGGGCCAGTAAAAACTGGCCCATGATTGTTTGTTGCAAAGCGTTTCGCGCTACATTTCATGCGGCGGCGGAGAGAGCACCTCACGGTTACCGTTGTGTCCGGGTTCCGATACGATCCCCTGCGCTTCCATCTGTTCAATAATACGCGCGGCGCGGTTATAGCCGATGCGGAACTGGCGCTGTACGCCGGAGATCGAGGCGCGACGCTTGTCGACCACAAAAGCCACCGCCTGATCGAACAGCGGATCCAGCTCCTCATCGCCCTCAAGGCCGCCGCTGCCGCCCTCGCTCTCCTCGCCTGCCGTAATGCTTTCGATATACTGCGGACGCCCGCGCGCTTTCCAGTCCTGCACGACGGCGTGCACTTCCTGATCGCGGACGAATGCGCCGTGTACGCGTACCGGCATTGAGGAGTTAGGCGGCATATAGAGCATGTCGCCCATACCCAGCAGCGATTCAGCGCCGCCCTGATCGAGAATGGTGCGCGAGTCGATTTTGCTGGAGACGGTAAAGGCGATGCGCGTCGGGATGTTGGCCTTAATCAGACCGGTAATCACATCCACTGACGGACGCTGCGTAGCAAGCACAAGGTGGATACCTGCCGCGCGCGCTTTCTGCGCCAGACGCGCAATCAGCTCTTCTACTTTCTTACCCACCGCCATCATCAGGTCGGCGAACTCATCCACCAGCACCACGATGTAAGGCAGTTTTTCCAGCACCGGCGGCGTCATGTCCATACTGTCGCCCGGTTTCCAGAACGGATCGGGAATAGGACGGCCCATCGCTTCCGCCTGTTCAACTTTTTCGTTGTAGCCCGCCAGGTTACGCACGCCGAGCGCCGACATCAGCTTGTAGCGTCGCTCCATCTCGCCGACGCTCCAGCGCAGCGCGTTAGCCGCATCTTTCATATCGGTGACGACTTCAGTCAACAGATGCGGAATGCCTTCATAGACTGAAAGTTCCAGCATTTTCGGGTCGATCATGATAAAGCGTACTTCTTCCGGCGTCGCCTTGTAGAGCATGCTGATAATCATGGTGTTGACGCCGACCGACTTACCGGAACCGGTCGTACCGGCCACCAGCAGATGCGGCATTTTCGCCAGATCGGCGACGACCGGCTGACCCGCAATATCTTTACCCAGCACCACGGCCAGCGGCGACGGGTTGTCGCGGAATTTGGCGCAGTCCAGCACTTCGCGCAGATAGACCGTCTGACGATGCTTGTTGGGCAGCTCCAGACCGACGTAAGGCTTGCCGGGGATCACCTCAACCACGCGTACGGCAACCGCCGAGAGCGAACGCGCCAGATCGCGCGACAGGTTGGAGATGCGCGCGGCTTTCACGCCCGGCGCCAGATCCAGCTCGAAGCGGGTAATCACCGGGCCAGGCGAGATGCCGACCACTTCCGCCTTGACGCGATAGTCGCCTAAACGGGCTTCGACCAGACGCGCCGTCTGCTCAAGGGCAAACATATCGACCGGCTCCTCCTCCGCTGGCGGCGAGGTCAGCAGATCCAGCGTCGGCAGCGGCGTGGAGGGTTTCTCCAGCGGCTGGTTATGACGCATCAGGAAAGGATGGATCAGGCTGTTATCCAGCGAGCCGGGCTGCGGTGCCTGCGGCTGCGCAGCAACAGGCGTCTGCATCACAGGCGCCTGCTCTGGCTCCCGCTCGGCAGGTGCGAAAGCGGCAGAAACCGTCGGTGCGGCTACCGGCACGACAGGCTGAGCCACCGGCGCTTCCGCTGGCTGCTGCCAGGGCGTATGCGTTGCCGCAGGCGCTTCCGGCTCTGGCGTGCTGGCGATAGTAAAGAGCGGCTCACTCGGGCCTTCATCCACCAGATCGTCCAGCGGTGAGAAATCGAACGCGGAGGAGGTATCCAGCCTCAGGGCTGGCGCCTTCTGTTCCTGCTCGTCGGCACCGTAACGCTGTTGCTGCTGCGCGGCGAACTGCTGCGCCAGCGCGGCCTGTTCGGCGGCCTCTTCGTGATCTTCATCCTGCTGCCAGCTCTCGCCGTAGCGTTGCTGCTGCTGGCTGGCGAAAGCGTCGCGCAGCTGCGCCTGTTCCTGCGCCTCCTGCTGATGCTCTGACCATTCGGACTGCGCCTCTGCGGGCTGAGACGAGACGTCAGCGCGCTGCTGCTCTTGCGCTTTGGCCTTCTCTTCCGCCATACGCTGAGAAGGCAGCTTAATGCCGTAAGAGGCTAACTCGCGGCGCGTCGGCAGCTTGACCGGCTTAGGACGCGGTAGCGTCGGCCCGATGCCCTGCTTCACCTGCGGATTATAATTTTCTTCAGGCGCGACATCGAACAGCGGCGTAGAAGCAGCCTGCGTAGCGGCTGTCGCTGCGCCCGCCGTGGCGGCTATATCAGCCGTATCAGCATCGCGCCAGTTGCCCATTTGCGGGCCGTCATCCTCTTCCCAGCTGGTGAAAGCGGGCGTGGACGGCGTTTGCGGCATCTCAAAATGATAGCGCGGCGGCTCAGCAGGAGCCGGCGCGGCTGGCTGAGGCGGTGCTGGCGTAAAGGCGTTGACGGGCTGCTGAGACGCAGCGAACGGGCTCGCTGCCGCAGAGTGTGCGGCGGCAGCCGTTACAGGCGCAACGGAGGCGGCAGTCGGCATTGCGGCCGTCTGAGCGGAGAGTGGCGCTGCGGCCGCCTGAGGCGGCATCGCAGCAACCGGCACTGACGCGGCGGCAACCTGAGACGGCATGGCAGCAGCGGGGGCTGCAGCACTCTGAGAGGAGATCGCAGCAGCCGATACCGGGGCTACGGGCGCCGCAACGCCAGCGGCCTCGGCAGCCGAGGTCAGCGCGGCGTCTGTCGCCGCAGCGGCTTTCGCCAGAAGCGGATCGGCTGCTTCCGAGGCTGAATGTTCTGCGCTGGCGCGCGGCGCAGAGAGCAGTACGTCGTCCTCATCTTGTGAGGTCGCCCCAACGCGCGGCGCGGCCGTATCGTCGAACTCCTCTTCATCCTCCTGCCAGGGCTCGTCGCGACGCGAACGGTTACTGGCGAAGGTCAGCACGCCCATCACCACGCCGCCGATGCGCTCGGCGATGGTCAGCCAGGACCAGCCGGTATAGAGCGTAATGCCCGCCGCCCAGACGCAAAGCAGCGCCAGCGTGCCGGTCATTGGACTGAGCCAGGGCGCAATGGCATTGCTTACCAGGCTGCCGATAACGCCGCCGGAGGCGAAATACCAGATGTCATCGGCGTTAAGCGCGGCCAGACCGCAGGTGGTCACCACCAGCGCCAGCACGCCGATCAGGCGCAGGCCGATAGCGAAGTAGTCGATGTAATCCTGTCGATCGCGCTGACGAAAGGCGATCCAGCACAGCCCGATAATCACCGGTGGAATGGCGTAGGCCATCACGCCGAAAATAAACAGCAGCGTATCCGCCAGCCAGGCTCCCACGCCGCCGCCCAGATTATGGATCGGCTCATGCCAGGCGGTTTGCGACCAGCTCGGATCGGAAGGATTAAAGCTGACGAGAGAGACCATCAGATAGACGGCGAAAAGTGAGACGAGAATAAGCAATGCTTCCAGCAGACGACGTCCACTGCTCAGCGGTTTTAACGAAACTTCTTTGTCTTCTGTGTATTCCTGGCTCAAGAGAACTCTCCAGGTGCCTGTAAATTATGAAGGCAACAGCGTCGGGCAAGCCCGACGCTGGTCCTGTATGAATTCACAGGAGTGTATCGAAATATCACAGGTTTTGCACCTGCGCTGCGTTAGCGGGTTTTAATCACCAGCCGATTACTCTGTTTAACCTCTTCCATCACCACGTAAGTACGGGTGTCATTGACCCCCGGCAGGCGCAGCAGGGTTTCGCCAAGCAGCTTACGGTAGGCGGACATATCCGGCACGCGCGTTTTCAACAGATAGTCGAAGTCACCGGAAACCAGGTGACACTCTTGAGTTTCCTCAAGTTTTTGTACGGCGGCGTTAAACTGTTCAAATACGTCCGGCGCGCCACGATTCAGAGTAATCTCAACGAAAACCAGCAGTGACGCATCTAGATAGTGCGGGTTAAGTTGCGCGGTATAGCCAAGAATAAAACCCTGACGCTCCAGACGACGCACACGCTCAAGACATGGCGTAGGCGATAATCCTACGCGTTTGGAAAGCTCTACGTTGGAAATACGACCATCTTTCTGAAGTTCATTCAGAATGTTTCTGTCGATTCTGTCGAGATCTTTTCCGGGGCGTTTCTTATTGTCTACCATTATTATTGTCTCTCTTAATTCCTTCCCTTTACCTGCCACGCCCTGGAAACGTTCACTGTTCAAGGCATTATTGAAGTGAAGAATCAGAGCCTGTGCGCTGTCGCGCATCCATCCGCATGACGCATGTTGTCTGTCCACATCATGCGTCATTACCCATGTCAGGCTGTAATTTATCGGGAAAAAAGGGCAAAACGAGGAACGAAACCCTGTTTTGACTCTCTCCTTCTTCTTCGCTTCTCTCATTGTTTTCGCAAAAGCGCAGGCGATTGTCAAAGTAAAAAGACCAAATTCAGGACAAGATGCCAGACAGACCGCTGGGTAACTGTTTTTAAATGAGAATTTTTATACTTTTGCACCAGCAATAACCGATTATTGCCCCCTTTTAGCGCAACCGGCGTGCAGAACCCCAACTTATCGTCTACGCCGTTTGCAGCTATCGGTAACAAAATTCCCCAGCCCTTTTTTTGCCACGGTAAATTCCCTACAATCCCAGGTCATGTTGTCAGCCGAATGAAACTGAGGATCCTATGAGTACGGCCAAACACAGTAAATTGCTCATTCTGGGCTCCGGTCCGGCGGGTTATACCGCAGCGGTCTATGCGGCGCGCGCCAACCTGAATCCAGTGCTGATTACCGGCCTCGAAAAAGGCGGTCAGTTGACCACCACAACCGAGGTAGAGAACTGGCCCGGCGACCCGCACGATCTCACTGGTCCCTCGCTGATGGAGCGCATGCATGAGCATGCCGAGAAATTCAACACCGAAATCATTTTTGACCATATTCATACTGTCGATCTGCTGAACCGTCCGTTCCGTCTCACCGGCGACAGCGGCGAATACACTGCCGACGCGCTGATTATCGCGACCGGCGCCTCTGCGCGCTATCTGGGTCTGCCTTCTGAAGAGGCGTTTAAAGGTAAAGGCGTTTCCGCCTGCGCCACCTGCGACGGCTTCTTCTACCGGAATCAGAAAGTCGCGGTGATCGGCGGCGGCAACACGGCGGTGGAAGAGGCGCTTTACCTGGCGAACATCGCCGCAGAAGTGCATCTGATTCACCGTCGCGACAGCTTCCGCGCGGAAAAAATCCTGATTGACCGCCTGATGGAGAAAGTGCGCAACGGCAATATCGTGCTGCATACCGATCGCACGCTGGAAGAAGTAGTCGGCGATCAGATGGGCGTTACCGGTCTGACGCTGCGCTCAACGCTTAACGAGGCGGAAACCGAGTCGCTGGAAGTGGCAGGCCTGTTCGTCGCTATCGGACACAGCCCGAATACGGCGATCTTCGAGGGGCAGCTGGCGCTGGAAAACGGCTATATCAAAGTGCAGTCCGGCCTGCATGGCAACGCAACGCAGACCAGCATTCCCGGCGTGTTCGCTGCGGGCGACGTTATGGATCATATCTATCGTCAGGCAATCACCTCGGCGGGTACCGGCTGTATGGCTGCGCTGGACGCCGAGCGTTATCTGGATGGCCTGGTTAAAAACGATCGGTAACTTGTTAATTATCTGATCTTATTTATGCGAGGCGGCTGTTTTTCAGTCGCCTTTTTTTATGCCGTCGTGCTAGATTCGTCAGCCTGAAGAGCAATCCCCCTCTTTTTTCGTGGGTTATCGACAACGCTTACGGTCTTGCATGAATAAAACCCGGCAACAGGAACTAATTCGCTGGCTGCGCCAGCAACGCGCTTTTGGCGGCCACTGGCTGCGGTTGACGTCACTGTTTGGGCTGGCCAGCGCGCTGGTTATCATCTCCCAGGCCTGGCTGCTGGCTTTCTTGCTACAGGCGCTGATTGTTGAACAGCGACTGCGCAGCGAGCTTCTTCTCCCCTTTTCCCTTCTGCTGCTCTGCTTCGCGCTGCGCGCCTTGCTTAACTATGCGCGCGAGGCCGCAGGCTTTCGCGCTGGCCAGGCGATTCGTCAGGCGCTGCGTCAGCAGGTGCTGGATCGCCTTTCCGATCTTGGCCCCGCCTGGATCCGCGGCAAACCGGCGGGCAGCTGGGCGACGCTGCTGCTGGAGCAGATTGAGGAGATGCAGGAGTATTACGCGCGCTATCTGCCGCAGATGACGCTGGCGGCGCTGATCCCCTTATGCATTCTGCTGACCGTTTTCCCGCTAAACTGGGCAGCCGGTCTGATCTTGCTTGCCACGGCGCCGCTAATCCCGCTGTTTATGGCGCTGGTTGGCATGGGCGCGGCCGACGCCAACCGCCGCAACTTTGTTGCGCTGGCGCGCCTCAGCGGCGACTTTCTTGACCGTCTGCGCGGACGCGAGACTCTGCGTCTGTTTCACCGCGCCGAAGCGGAAACCGCCGTCATCGCCTCCTCCACCGCGGATTTTCGCCTGCGCACCATGGAAGTGCTGCGCCTCGCCTTTCTCTCCTCTGCGGTACTGGAGTTTTTCGCTTCGCTGGCCATCGCGGTCGTCGCTGTTTACTTCGGCTTTTCCTACCTCGGCGAGCTTCATTTCGGCGCGTATGGACAAGGCGTAACGCTGTTTGCTGGTTTCGTCGCGCTGATCCTGGCGCCGGAATTCTTCC
>NZ_DJDN01000086.1:0-817 GCF_002431095.1 Pantoea sp. UBA5923
ATTCCACTGATAATCAATCACGCCTGGCATGTAATCTGGCCAGGAGATGGTAGAGGTGATCCAGTTCGGCACGCGATCTTCCGGTCCGCCGCCCGGCAGGCCGCTCATCATCACGATTTTCTTCACGCCGAGTTTGCCGGCCAGCTCAACGGCGCGGTAGCTGCTTTTGGTATGGGTTTCGCCCAGCTCACCGGGCGCCAGCGGGTTACCTGAGCAGTTCAGCGCCACGATGCGCATCTCACGCTCGGCCAGCTCTTGCCTGAACTTTTCCAGTTTTTCTGGGGAGGCCAGCAGCTCTTCGGTTTTCACATGCGGACACGGCGACCAGCCGCCAGCGGTCATCTCGACGCCATCAATGCCGTAGCTTTTAACTTTATCCAGCATTGCCGGGAAGGACAAATCCGCCAGAACATCCGTACATAAAGCAAGTTTCATTATTTGTTCCTTCATCTGGTGCGTTAATTACGCTTTCTCAAACAGACTAATAAATTCTTCTTTGGTTTTTGCGCTGGCTAATAAGGTCGTTTTTACTTCATCGCCTAACAGATCTGCGATGTCCGCCAGCACCTGAATATGTTCATTCCTGGAAGCGGCTACGGCTACCACCACGAAAACCACTTTTCCGTTTCCCCAGCCGACGCCGTGTGGAAACTGAAAAACCTGAAAACCCGTTTTGATCACCAGATCAAGGTTCTCTTTAGCGCAATGAGGAAACGCGATACCTGCGCCGATATAGGTAGAGACGCTTTTTTCGCGTGCCAGCATGCCGTGCAGGAAACCCGGTTTCACATAACCGGCTTTTTCCAGCGCGTCAGCG
>NZ_DJDN01000086.1:950-14524 GCF_002431095.1 Pantoea sp. UBA5923
GCTTTTTCCAGCGCGTCAGCGGCAATTTTAATGGCTTCGTTTTTGTTCGCTGCCCAACACTGCAAATGCAGTGAATCTGCCGTCAGTTTCAACATTATTAGTCCCTCACAAAAAGCGAGAAGAAGTATTTCAGCGATAAAGCGACGGCTGTTGCGGAATGACAACGTCGTGTTTTTCGCCATCTTTCAGCGAAGCCAGACCGGCGTCGCAGACCAGCGCCACAACATAACCATCCCAGGACGAAGGCCCGCTCATTTCGCGGCCGTCGCGCACGCTGTCGACAAAGTGCTGCACTTCACGGTCGTAAGCCGTGGCGAAACGCTCCATGCAGGATTGAGCGATATGGTGCGCATTGCCGTGAAGCGAGCGCGTGTTAATTAACTGCTGTTCGTTCAGCGCGATAACGGCATTCTCACCGACAACCTCGCAGCGAATGTCATAGCCATAATGGCAGTTCACAAACAGCTCATCATCAATGCGCACGCCCGATTCGGTCTCAAAAATGACGATAAGCGGATCCTGCAAATGCGGCAGCGCGCGGCTGGTTTTTTTACGGGGCTTATCAACGCGAACGGACGTAATATTCTCGTTCAGCAGATAGCGAATAATGTCGATTTCATGGGTCGCTGAATCATTGATCGCCATCTCCAGCGTATAGCTTTCCGGCACAGAGGGGTTACGGTGCGCGCAGTGAATCAACATCACGTCGCCAGGCTCGCCGCTCTCAATGGATTGCTTCAGCGCCTGATAGCCAGGGTCGAAACGGCGCATAAAGCCCAGCTGCAGCAGGCGCTTGCCCGCTTTCACTTCTGCTTCAATAATTTCTCTGGATTCGTCAGCGGTCGGCGTCAGCGGTTTTTCACAGAATACCGGCTTGCCCGCATTAAAAGCGGCCAGTATTTGCGTTTTGTGCACCGGGCCAATAGAGCAGATAAATACCGCATCGACCAGCTCGGAATTAATCATCTCCTCCGCATCATAAAATGCGGTAGCGCCATATTCGCTGGCAACCGCATCGGCGGCCGCGCGGTTGATATCGCAAACTGCGGTCACTTCCGCGCCAGAGATTACATTATGAAAACGTTTCAGATGATCCCGGCCAATCATACCCAGACCAATTAAACCGATTTTGACAGTCATTTAATAATCCTCATATTAAAAGCGAAATTTCTTTTCAATCTGTTCTAATGTCAGGCCACGCGTCTCCGGCAAATATTTCACCAGCAGAATGAGCATGATCACGTTGGTCGCGCCGAAGAAACCAAAGGTCATACCGCCGCCGTAATGGCTTAACAGGAAGGGGAAGATGGACTGGATCATAAAGTCGAAGATCCACAGGCCAAATACGGCGAAGCCCATACCCGCGCCGCGCATTCTTAATGGATAGATCTCCGCTAACATCAGCCAGAACACTGGCGCTATCCAGCCCTGCATAAACACCAGGAAGACCAGCATCAAGGCGAGAATAACGTAAGGCGCGTTGGCAAAATTAGCGTGAAGCGTATCCACGCCGTTGAGGGTTTCCGTGTGGAAAAATACTTTAAACGCCACCCCGATAAGCACCAGGCTAATCGTCACGCCTGCCTGGCCGGTAAAGAACATTTTGCGGCGCGAGTATTTGCCTATCAGCGCCATGCCCAGCAGGGTTGCCAGTACAGAAATAACGCCGTTGGCTACCGCGCCGGTCACCGCCGCCGCATCGCCGAGACCGGCCGCTTTCAGTACGGTGGGCGCGTAGTACATGATGGTGTTAACGCCTGTCACGCGGGTAGCCAGGACAATCATCAGCCCGATTAAGATGAGCTGAATAACCCAGCGGTTTTTCAGTTCTGCGAGCAGATTGAATTTCACCTCATCCGCTTTAACGATTTGCTGAATCTCTTTAACTTCACGATCCACCTCCTCCGGCAGACGCAAAGTTTTAAGCACTTTTACCGCTTTTTCAGTTTGTCCCTTGCGGATAAAGAAGCGCGGGGATTCAGGCATCATTAACATACCCACCCACAGCAGCGCACCCGGCAGCGCCGGAATAGCCAGCATAATGCGCCAGTTGTGCTGCATTTCAGGGTAGAGATTCACAATGGCCGCATTGACGGAATAGGCCAGGAACTGTCCGGTAACGATCATCAGTTCGTTAACCGTCACCAGGCTTTCTCGCTGATCGGCGCGCGCCAGTTCAGAGATATAAATGGGTACGGTGACCGAAGCACAACCTACCGCTAACCCCAGAATAAAGCGGGCAGCTATCATGGAGGGCACGTCCCAGGCGAACGCGGTGCCTAATGCGCCAAAAATAAAAATAGCAGCGACCCATAACAGGTTTTTACGCCGTCCCTGCCTGTCTGATAAATAACCGCCAAACAGAGAGCCTAACGCTGCGCCAAATAGTAAAAAGGAGGTGATAAAACCTTCCTGGGCGGCAGTCAGGTGAAGATCGTACTTCATAAAGATAAGTGCGCCGGAAATAACGCCGGTGTCATAACCGAAGCATAAACCACCTATCGTTGAAATGATGGTGATTAACCGCATGCGCTTAGGGTTTTGTAGGTGGGTTTTATTATACATATCTGTTCCATCTGGTAGTAAGGTAAAACCGTCGCACGCCATTATTCATGGCCTGTATCGACCATTAATTTATGGCTGCCTGAATGAGAACATGTAATTAATACGTCGGGCGTAAATATTATTTTTTGGCTAATAGCATAATGTAATACGGGAATCTTTATGGTTGCAGCAAAGTTACATCAAAGTGAAGATTAAAAGCCAGTCGCGGCAGGCTGCGCTATTTTACTCCGTGTCGAGGATCAAAGATTCGAATCAAAAAACACAAAATAGAGTGATGATCATCACAAGGCATAGATTGCCGATTGACATAGCAAGAATGAAGATAAGCTAAAAAAGAGGTTCGCTTAGGGGTTTTATTAACAAATGGGCAGCGTTGAATAAAGGCGGGTTAACTATAGCGGATGCACCCTGACGCCAGCACAAGGCAGTATCTGACAATGGCTATTTTTATTTCGGGTGCGCATTAATGTTAATTAACAATAGTGGACGTTGCTTGCTAACCTAATCAGAGCAATTTTGATGATATTTGCTTTTTTATGGCGCGCATAACCTTAAACAAAAGAGGGCTACTGATATTTTGCTTTTGCAAAGCTGAGAGGGGTGCGTGGATTTTGATCAAAATAAAAGTGTGACAGGGTTCAAAATTGTTTTTCGCCCTCTGCTCAGGAAAACAATAATCATCATTCTTGGGTGTCATACCCTCAGCAAAGTCAGATTTATCAATAATCTGAATTAAGGTAAAAAGCAAATTTGATGATTACCGGCGGAAAAAACTCGTGTAAGAATAGCAGCGCATACTACAGGAGCGATCATGATTACCTTTTGCCTTAATGAACATCCTTCAGCTCGCGGGTTCGACAATAATTTGCGCCCTCGCCTGGCGTTTATCTGTAAAGCGGAAGGTAAAGAGGAAGCCCTGCCCAGAGTCATGCACAAGCACGACGATCGCTTTGAAGTGATGTTCGTTCGCTCCGGCAGCGGCACCTATAACATCGACGGGCGACGCTACAACGTCAAACAGGGCGATATCATGCTGTTCAATGCCAATGTCCTGCATGATGAAAGCCCGAATGCATCAGACGATTTATTGATTTTCAGCTGCGGCGTCGAGCAGTTAAAAATTGATGGATTGCCCCATAATGTGCTGACGACGCGCGCGCAACCCGCAGTTATGCCAAGCGGCGAGTTTTACGATGAAATTAGCCAGCTGTTCGATCAGATGTGGGCGCACGTTAACAGTAAACGCCTCTACAGCGCGGAGATAGGCGATAATCTGCTGAATGTTCTGCTGCTGCTGTGCCGGAATATCTGGATAGAAAACAAGCAGGAGCGGGAGGACAGCAATACGCTGCTTGGTCAGCGCATCAAGGATTACATTGATGACCACTACAAAGAAGATATCGCGCTCAGTTCCATCACCGCGATGATGAACATGAACCAGTTTTATCTGGCGCACGTGTTTAAAAATTTCTCTGGTTACTCGCCTAAACAGTACCAGACGCGTCGCCGTATTGGCGAGGCGCAAAACTTATTGCTGAGTACCAGCCTGGGCGTGACCGAAGTCGCAAACGCGGTCGGGTACGATAACGTCAATAACTTTCACCGCATTTTTCACAATCTCGTGGGCATTCCTCCCGCGCGGTATAAAAAGTTCTGGCTGACCGGCCAGATAAAAACCTAGCGTCAGCCATTGCCTTCCTCGCCTCAGCACGCTCGCCGGGCCGTTAGCAGCCCGCTGCGATAAAGTCTCCGTTGGTACTGACAGGAATAATGGTAGAGAACATCACGGCCGCAAAAAGAATCAACGCCACTCCGCCCGCTGCCAGTACCAGCCTGACGAATGTCGCTGAGTAACGCGTCACCCCAGGCAGGTTTACGTTAATCATCCACTCTCTGAAATGATGCACAAAGGTGGCAAGGATCATGATTGAAGCGGCCGTACCTAGCGACATCGCCATCACCGCCGCCACTCCCCAGCTAAACATGCCAACCGCATTGGCAAAGACAAGGATCATCAGCGCCCCGCTGCAGGGCCGGATACCTATAGTGCCAATTACCCAGGCCGCATTGCGCCAGCCGCCGGTCAGCTCATCAGCAGCAGGCTGATGTTTATGCCCACAGCCGCAAGCCTCGTTATGCTGATGACGATGCAGCAGCGAGAGAGGACGGATACCGGCAGCCCGACAAAGCATGACAAGACCAAAGCCCGCAATGAGCAATGCGCTGGCTTTTTCCATCCAGTATCGGCTCAGGCTGAGATCGCCCAGTGAAAGATTCAGGGAAACGGCGAGAATAACCACAAACAGAATGGCGACGATGCCCTGCATCAGACTGCCCAGCAGCGTAATCAGTCGGCTGGCCCTGAGTTGCGCTCTGTGAGTGGCAAGCCAGGTTGTAATCACGAATTTGCCGTGGCCAGGCCCGACTGAATGCAGGAAACCATAGATAAAACTCCCTGCAATCAGCATCAGACCGCCCTTGATATGCCGATCGCGCTGCAGCAGCAGGTACTGCACCAGATAGCGATGCAGCGAAACCTGCACCGAAAAGCAGTACTGCACAAAGTCGGCCCAGTGCCGCGCGAAAAGATAAAGCAGAGCAAGGCCCGCTAGTCCGCTAAAGCCCAGCAGGGTTAGCGTTGAGACGCTATTGAGATCGTACTTTTTCATAAGCCTGTCCTGAAGGTAAATAGCCCGAGCTTGAACAGACCAGAAACCGGACTCGCCATCGCGCGACAGCAGCGGCAAAAATTGTCGCGCCGTCTGTCGAAATGGCTACAGGGAAGAGAGGAAAAGGCTACCACCCTGACAGAAGGAAACCAACGGCCAGGACGCATTTATTCGCAGGCAAGATGGCCCTGAAGGCAGGCGCAATATCTCTGTTCAGCAGGAGGATAAATGCAGGGGACTTGGCGGGCGGGCCTGACTCTGTCAGCAGCTGTGATTCAGGGCCGCAGATGCAGCCCTGATGCGTGGATTACTGTTGTTGCTGATTCTTCTCAGCTTCTTTTTTCGCTTTTTTGTTGGCCATATGATGGCCTACGGCGCAACCGGCCGCCGCGCCGGCCACGGCGTGATCCTTGATATGTCCCGCCGCGCCGCCCACCGCCGCGCCTTTAAGGCAGCCTTTTGCTTCAGCCTGAGAAGCGACAGACATCAGCAGGCCAAGAGTGACGACTAAATATGACAGTTTGCGCATCTGAACTCCATCCTCATAAGAATTAACAAGACATTTCCATTAATCACCTGATGAGCATAGTCGAATCCAGCGGCAGGCGGGGATAAAACGGGGTCTGTTGTCATTCTGTTGAGGAAGCGTTAAGAAAACCGCCGGGCCGCCGAATCACTCAGCCCGGCAGATCGACCAGCAACGTCAGCGGCGATCCAGACGGATCCAGCGACGTCCCGCGAACACGGTGAGGAGAACGATGGTAATGCCTGCCGCAAGATGCATGCTGAAATCGATCAGGTGCAAATGGGTGTTGTGGCACAGCGACAACAGCATTGACGACATAAACGCGATGCCGCACCCCGCCAGCGCCAGGCTTTTCTCCGGCGAAAGCGATCGGGTGCGATAAAGGCTGAACACCGAGATCGCCATCATCGGCAACGCCGCCAGCAGCATAAAGAGATAGCAGTGGATGCCTTCGCCGAAGCGCCCTGCGCCTGCCGGCGCCTGTGCGGCGGTCAGGTTGAGCAGGTTGAGCGCCAGCCACGCCAGCGCCAGCAGGAAAAGGTATCGCAGCTTAGGCGCCTTCCGTCCTGCGAGGCTGAGGGTAAAGGCGCCGCCAATGGCGCTGACGCCCAGAATAAATGAGAGCAGCAAGGCCGCCAGAGCAGGCAGCGCGCCGGGCTGCGACCAGTCGGTGTTGCGGCTGTGCAGCACCCAGCTGCTGAGCGCGCCGCAGGGCAGCGCGGCGGCAACCCAGACAATCACGCGCCAGGGTGTCGGCCAGACGCGTCTCACCGGCTGTGCCGAGGCGCTGAGCTGTTCAATCAGTTGGTCATGATTTCTCATGCTTACCACTTCCGTATTTACGCAGATTAAGCATTGCGCGGTGCAAAAGCGATTTGACCGCGGAAAGCGAAAGGTTAGCCTCAGCCGCCGCCTGAGCCAGGCTCTGCTCGCGCAGATGAACCGACTCGACAATCTCCCGCTGGCGTGCTGGCAGCGCGCCCAGGCAGTCGGTTAGCGCCTCCTGACCTGGTTCGGCCTCGTCGGGTTCCGCCATCTGACGGTGAAGGGCGTCATCATCCTGAACTTCATACTGCCGTCCTCGCTGACGCAGGGCGTCTATCGCTCTCGCCGACGCGATCGCCGCCACCCAGGGTAGTAAGGGACGGCGGGGATCGTAGGTATGGCGTACGCGATGGATCGCCAGCAGCGTCTCCTGAACCACATCTTCAACCAGCGCATCGTTGGCGATTTTTTTGCGCACCAGCGCGCGGATGGCGGGCACCATCGCTTTCAAAAGCTGGTTGTAGGCGGACTGGTCGCCAGCCTGCGCGCGCGCCATTAAGGCAGGCCAGTGCAGAGCGCGCGCGTCAGTATCGGGCATCGCCCGCACTGAAAGGCGGGATCATCCGCCCTGTAAAGTTGTTATTCAATCACTCACCCGTTTAGGTTTTCTTTCCGCTTTCAGCGGCCTGTTCCAGCGCTGAAATAACGATCCCCGGCGTCAGCACCTGCGGCAGCACAACCGGTTTGCCGCCGTTTGCCGGGTAAACGACATAAAGCGGCAGCCCGCCGCGACCAAAATCGCTGAGCGCCTGTTCAACGTCAGGATTATATTTCGTGGAATCCGCAACCATATAAATGGTACTGGTGCGCGCCATCGCCGATTTCACCGCCTGGGTTGATAACGAGGTGCGGTCGTTAACCTGGCAGGTAATACACCACGACGCGGTGAAGTTCACCAGCACCGGCTTGCCCTGCCCTTTGATCGCATCAACGTTCTGCGGCGACCAGGCGACGGCCGCAGCGGCAACGGCGCTTTCTGCCGTCTCCTCAGGAGCAGCCGCGCTTTTCAGATTAATGAGCGGCGGCACCAGCAGCAGGACGAAAACCGCAGTCGCCAGATGCAGCGCCCAGTGGCGGCGACCCATCATACGGCGTTTTTGCGCCATGCCATATAACCAGGCTGCAAAACTGAGCAGCAGGCAGCAGCCCAGGATAGCCGCCAGCGCGGCCGAGTCTGCCTGACGCTCCAGCACCCAGATGAGCCAGCCGACGGCGCCAAGCATCGGAAAAGCCAGCCCGTGTTTCAGCGTGATCATCCAGGCGCCTGGCGCAGGCAGCACGCGTGCCAGAACCGGGAAAAAAGAGATCAGGGTAAAAGGCGCGGCAAAACCGAGCGCCAGCGCAATAAAGATCACCAGGCTGACGGCAGGCGGCTGGGTCAGCGCATAGCCGACGGCGCTGGCCATAAAAGGCGCGCTGCAGGGCGTCGCCACCACGATGGCGAGCGCGCCGGTAAGCGCTGAACCGACCAGACCGCCGCGATCGCCGCCTACCTCGCCGGCCCGCTGCAGGGACAGGCCGATTTCAAACAGGCCGAAGAGATTAAGCGCTGACGCCAGCATCACCAGAATCAGCAGCGCGATCACCAGCGGCGACTGCAGCTGAAACCCCCAGCCGACCGAGGCGCCGCCCGCCCGCGCCAGCAGCAGCACAGCCACCAGCGCCAGCATGGTCACCACGACGCCCAGCAAAAATGCCAGCCCTTCGGCGCGCGCGTGAGCCGGTTTGTCGTGATGGCGGATCAGGCTGAGCGCCTTCAGCGAAATTACCGGGAAGACGCATGGCATAAGATTGAGTATGAGGCCGCCGAGAAAAGCGGCGGCAATGGCTGTCAGCATAATCATTTCACCTGGAGGTTAGGGTCAGGCAGGGTTAGCCTGGCGATATTTCTTCACCGCATCCATCGCTTTCTGGATATGCGCATCGGGATTTTTGTCGGTGTAGCTGAGCAGGATCTTGCCGTCCGGCGCAATCACGTAAGAGGTACGATCTGAAAGGGTTTTCCCTTTATATTCCATGGTGCTTTTATACTCCGCCGCGACTTTTGCGTCGGGATCGGCAGCGACGGTGAACTTATCGCGGCACTCAAGCTGCGAGAATTTGGCAATCTGATCGGTATTGCCGGCGGTCACGCCAATCACCGTCGCGCCCTGTTTTTTAAACGCGTCCGTCGCCTCGGCGAAATCGTGCGCTTCCAGCGTGCAGCCCGCGCTGAAGGCGGCCGGGAAGAAATAGAGCACGACCGGGCCTTTCTGGAGCGCCTGCTGCAGGGAGAAGGTAGTCGCTTTACCGGCCAGAGCCGCATCGAGTTTGAAATCAGGCGCCTTGTCGCCAACCTGCAGCGCGGCGAACGCGGAGGTGACAGGCAGGCTCAGCGCCAGAAGCGTGGCGGCCGCCAGCGTTTTCAGATTGTTTTTCATCAGCATTTTTTCTTCTCCATTAACAATCAGGCGGAGTGCCCGAAGGGTTTAATCAGAGGTTCGGCGGCGGCAGCGGAAAAGTTTCGCTGCTGTAAAATATTTTTGCGCTGAGGTGAGTTCCAGGCTGGTTAGCCTGCAGCTCTGCTGATGAGAGCGGGGCGTTGTGGTACTATTCGCCGCCTGGACTTAAGACAGAAAAGGCGCATCAGGATGCACAACAAAAATACGCCTACCCCGCACGATGCGGTATTCAAAACCTTTCTCTCGCATCCCGAGACGGCGCGTGATTTTATGGCTCTGCATCTGCCGCCCGCGCTGCTGGCGATTTGCGATTTGACTACGCTAAAGCTGGAGTCCGGCAGTTTTGTAGAGGATGACCTTCGCCCCTACTACAGCGACGTGCTTTACTCGCTGAAGACCCGCGGCGGCGACGGTTATGTGCACGTTCTGATTGAGCATCAGAGCACGCCGGATAAGCATATGGCGTTTCGGCTGATGCGCTATGCGGTGGCGGCGATGCAGCGTCATCTCGACGCCGGGCATAAAACGCTGCCGCTGGTGATCCCGGTGCTCTTTTATCAGGGTAAGCGCAGCCCCTATCCTTACTCAATGAACTGGCTCGATGGGTTTAGCGAGCGTGAGCAGGCCGCGGCGCTCTACAGCGGGCATTTCCCGCTGGTGGACGTAACCGTCATCCCGGATGAAGAGATTATGCAACACCGCAGCATGGCGGCGCTGACCCTGTTGCAAAAGCATATCCGCCAGCGCGATCTGAAAGGCCTGCTCGACCAGCTGGTGTCGCTGATGCTGACGGAATTTATGACCGGACAGCAGGTGATAGCGCTGGTAAACTATATGCTTCAGGCCGGCGAAACGTCGGACGCGAAAGCGATGATTCGTGAACTGGCACAGCGCGTGCCGCAGCATGAGGATGAACTGATGACCCTTGCACAACAGCTTGAACAGATAGGTTTGAAAAAAGGTCTGGAGCAAGGACTGGAACAGGGTCTGGCCCAGGGACGCCAGCTTGGCGAACGAGAGGCCAGCCTGAATATCGCCAGAAATTTACTGAAAAGCGGTATGGACGTTCTCTCAGTCATGAAAGTAACGGGCCTGTCGGAAGAGGATCTCCAGCAGATTCACCACTAAGCCCCACCCTGCTTCTTTATCTGGCCGCCCTCTTTTCAGGGCGGCGGTTTTTCTCGCCTTATTCATTCAGCCTGCAATAAATAATAAAATTACGCTGCGATAAAATAACGCGGCGGTCAGATCAAACTATTCCGATATTTATTTATTCTTCTGTTGCTGTAATACGCCTTTAAAGAACTGATGAAATGCTGCTTATAACGTCAGGCAGGGATTGTCCCTGCCTGCACGCCATTATAACGGAGCGAATATGGCTTTACGGGTTGAGGTAAAAAACAGGCGTCCGCACGTGGCAATCTTTAATTGCGCTGAGCATGGCCATGTTAATCCCACGCTAGGCCTGGTCAAAGCGCTGGTGGCGCGGGGATACCGGGTTAGCTATACCACGTCGGCTGAGTTTGCGCCTTTAATAACCGCCTGCGGCGCGGAGCCGGTAATTTATCAGCCCGCATTTAGCAAAGAGACACCTCGCCCGGAAGATATGGGGTACGTGGTAGTCGAACTGGCAAAAGAGGCGACGCTGACCTGGGACAAACTATTTAATGCCTTTGTTAACGATCGCCCGGATATTATCGCTCACGGCCCATTAAGCTGGCTGGGGAAAATATTTGCTGCTCTGTGGAATATTCCTTCGGTCGCGCTTAATCCCACCCATGCCAGCTACCAGGGACAGTCGGAAGAGTGGCTGGGAATAGCGGGTAACGCCTGGCCCTGCTTACCGCTGCTCAACGCCCTGCTGAAGACAAAAGGCGTGGCGCTCGATCTCTCCACCCTGTTATCCCGCCACGACAATGCCATTGCCTTTATTCCGCGCTGCTTTCAGGAGAAAGCGGAGACGGTCGATCCCCGGGTTATTTTCGTCGGGCCTGACATCGTTGACAGGCCTGCTGAGCAAGCATGGCGCCCCGCGTCACAAGCGCGTCCCGTTGTGGTCGTTTCGCTGGGCTCGGTCTACACCAACCAGCGCGATTTTTTCCGCACCTGCATCGCGGCGTTCGCCAACAGCGAATTCCACCTGGTTTTATCCATCGGCCGCTACGTCACGCCGGACGAGCTGGGTCTAGTCGCAGACAATATTGAGGTGCACGCGCAGATCCCCCAGCTTGAGGTGCTGCGGTCGGCCAGTTTGTTTATCACGCATGCCGGTATGAACAGCCTGATGGAGGCGGCGCATTTCGGCGTGCCGGTCATCGCCGTTCCCCAGCAGGCGGAGCAGCGGCTCAATGCCAGACGCGTTCAGCAGCTGGGTATCGGTGTACATCTGCCGCGGGAGCAGATCGATGCGGACGGGTTGCTCTGTGCCGCGCGCGCGCTTCACGCCAGCGAGATCTGCCGGACGCAGATTGCGCGCTTTCAGCAGCAGTTAAAAGCGGCTGGCGGCGCCAGCGCGGCAGCCGATCTCTTCGATCGGCTTTTTGCCAGCCTGCAGCGCCGGGCTCAGGCGATATAACAGACGAGAAATAATAAAAACGCGCAGCACGCTAAACGTGCTGCGCGCGGAAGGCGGGCGCTCTACACTTCGAGGCTGTTGACGCGCAGCATAAAGAGGTCGCGATCTCTGATCTCTCTTTTTCTTTCCAGCAGCAGGTCGAGATTATCCCTGACCGTAAGATAGAGGCCGCTCAGGCTTTTATATTTACCGCTGCACAGCTTCTCAATATTGATCATGCTCTGCTTCTCATCCACGGTATTCCCGGCGTCCTGCTCGTCATAAACCCACTGCAACGCTTTGCCCCTGGCGCTGTTGCGATCGGTAACGGTGGAGATCAAACTGGTGACCATGCCCGTAGAGTGAACCAGACCGGGGTGATAGGCGTAGACAGAGATATTTTCGCGCTTCATCTCGACGGCCAGGTTTTCGGTTAATTTAATCACCGCCGCTTTCGTTACCGAATAAGAGGTGCAGTAGGGCCAGCGGTAGGCGCCTGCATTGCTGACAATATTAATAATAATGCCGCGTTTGCGCATTCGCATCGGTTTAAGCGCTTCGTGGGTGCAATAAGAGAGGCCGAGCAGGTTAATATTAATCGCTTCATACCAGTCATCCAAAGCGATATCGGCGAATTTATCCACCGGCCCCCAGACGCCGGCATTATTTATCACCACGTCAATATGGCCAAACATAGCGACAATATCTGCAAAACATTGCGACACTGCGGTCCGATCGCTGACGTCACAGGTGATACAGTGAAAAAGGCCCGGATATTCCGCTTCCAGCTGCGCCAGACGGGCAGTATCCCTTCCGGTAATAATAACGGTGTGCTGACGGGCAAGCTCTTTCGCGTAGGAGAAGCCCAGCCCTTTTGAACCACCGGTAATTAAAATTACTTTTTTATCTGCGTCTGTCATTGCCCTAATTCCTGTATTAAATAAACCGTGGCTATTGAGTTGCGAATATCCTCTCTGGGCAGGATTATTGACACGCCTGTGTGAATGATAAATGACAATCCGTTGTTAATTTGATTTAAGGCAGCGGCGCACTGACAAAGAGTCTTGCCGGTTAAAATAACGCAAAGAAACTATTTGCTACATATGTTTAATTCCAACGAAGAAGATAAATTAACTTTTCTTCTGGCGCAAAATGGCCGCTACCTCTGTGATAGCCCGCTATAAAAAATGAAAACTTTAAGGCCAGTCATTGCTAAGAACATTCTTAAATATCCCTGATGCCGGGCGCTGTATTAAAAGATTCATAAAGCGCTTTTACTATGCCAGCAATAAATAAAAAGCCCACCCTATATTCATGCCTCGCGCAATAAAGCCCGTTGCTGCATGAAACAGAGGAATGTCATGGATCGCGTTGTAATAGCCCACACGCCGCTTGGTAGCGAACTCCTGTTTAAAAAGATGACGGGTCGGGAGCAATTCTCAGACTGTTACCAGTTTGACGTCGATATGCTGAGCACCAGCAACGAAATAAACCTGCAGGATCTGCTGGGCGAGCAGATAACGCTTGAGCTGCGCCCTAATCCGCAAACCCAGCGTTTTCTCAGCGGCATGATTACGCGCATGGCGTTTGTCGGGCATGAAAAGCACCGCGAAGAGTATTATATCTACCGCGCGACGATGCGCCCCCATCTGTGGAACCTGACCCAGACGCAGGGTTTTCGCATCTGGCAGCAAAAAACCGCCAGGGAGATCCTGACTGAGGTTTTCCAGGATTATGCCATTCCCATTGATGACCAGCTGGAGGGAAACTTCCGCATCTGGGAATACTGCGTGCAGTATCAGGAAAGCATGTATGACTTCGTAAAGCGCCTGATGGAGCATGAAGGTATCTATTTCTACTTTCGTCATGCGATGGGCCAGGAGACGCTGGTGCTCTGCAACAGCAGCAAATCCCATCAGCCGTTCGGGTGCTACTCGACCATTGAGTTTCATCAAACCGGCGCGGGCGGTTACGTAAATCAGGAGGCGATCAAC